>VEPD01000012.1 GCA_012027035.1 Ruminiclostridium sp.
CATATATAGTTCCTCCTTTAATATTTAATCGATTTGATAAAATTAATACGTGAATATATTAATAAAAATAAACGGAATAAGCATCAAAATGCCGGTTTATTTCTTTCAATCCAGTATTCCAAAGCCGCCAGACCCATCCCCGTCGTCATACCTGAGTCAACCTGTCCGAGCTTTTCAGGACCCCAATGCGCCCCGCTGTTCTGGTCAAGTGCATGTACAATACCTCCGTCCCAGAGTTTATCCGGACATCTCCATTGATATTTCGCAATACATCCAAGGATTTCTTCTGCCATTTGCCTATAAAATAATTCTCCTGTTTTTTCAGCAAGCCGAACCAAAGGTATGAATGCCAGTGCACCTGCTCCTACATACAGCAATGGGTAATCGGGCATTCTGCAGGTTGTCCCGCCGCGAGTCCAGCCATTATAGCCATTCGGCAGATTATAGTAGTAAATCCAGCTGCAGATGTACGCTGCAGAAATTTTACACAACTGGTTAACCTTTTCATCGGCGGTGGCAATATACAACTCGGTCAGGCCCAAAAGCGCATAACAGGCATTTTCCGCATCCCAGATGTTAGCATCGCTATCTTTAAAGTGTGTATCCAACATCTGCCCGTAAAAATCGAAGCGCTCAATTTCCTCCGAAACAATCCCGGCCAGCTTCCGCGCACGCTGCAGATAGGACACATCGCCTGAAACCTCCGCCATGATGGTCCACAGGCCGCAAACCACTGCACGAGCAGGAATCCTGTAACGCTTTCGGTTTGTCTCCCCGTTATTCTCATCAAAGCCATCCTGCACATCCCCATTATCCTTCTGATGCCTTGCAAAAAACTCTCCGATGGCCATCCCCGTATCCAGCCATTTATGGCTGATTTCCATGTTCGGATAATCCTTTACTGTCCTGTAAAGATTCAACAATTGATATCCGATGTTGCCCAGACAATGGCTCCATATCCTTTTAAAGCCCAAAAAGTCGGTCCCGCCTTGAGCTTCAGCATCCAATAACGTTTTGACACCCGGATGATTGTAACGGTCGTAATACATTCCCGCTTCTTCATGACTACATTTGAAATAGTCCATGTTTTTCGTCATTTCATCAAGATATGTTAGGAGCTTCGGGTTGCCGGTCCGTTTCCAATTCAGGGCAAGCGCATTCATTGTCAGCACACCATACCCTTCACCCCATCCTAAATCGAAATACGGATTCTTTTCGGGAGTCTTCCCGGTAGTGTAAACCCACATATTACGGAACCAGCCACGTCCCTGCTCAAAAGCATCCGGCTCCCAAAGGCCGCCTTTGTTATAAAAGCTTGCAATCCTGTCTGCGCAATCCACCCAATCCATCCTGGGAAAGGGTTCCTTCAGCAGCAGCTCCGCAGCAAGCTTTTCAGCTTCAAATAGCGGAATTTCTCCACTCCCCAGCTGTTTTACCGATATAAACTCAACCAGTTCTATTTCCTGACCTACCGAAAATTCATATCTATTGGGTTTACGATTTGCTGGATTAATTACTATACTCTTATTCTGTTCAACCGTATCCGGATAAAAGATCCCCAAACGCACACAGCCATCATTATTCAATGGTTGAAAATCAAGTGTTCCAGCACCGGCATTCCTGTCAATGCCATAAACCGCCACCCATTGACCAGTACTCAGAATATGACAGGGGACAGGTACCGCCCATGCAGAATCGCACCTCATGACCGGCAAACCCTTCATAGGCTTGTCATAAACCTGAAGTGGATATGTATATCTGAGCGTATTATCGCTGCGGACCATGTAACCAGGATTGATATATCCTTCACAGGGCGACAGGAAGCGGTATTTCTGCCTGCGTGTAACGATACTCTCACTGGAGTTGATGGTAATTTCTTCTTCAGCTTCCCATATTTTATTACGAGTGGATAATTTTAGCTTTTTTCCACCTTCATCCGGAATAATTTCACATTCCTGCGCCCCCGAATTATTAAAGGACGTGCAAAATTCCTGCCCTTCTATTCCTTCAAAGATGGTACTCCATTCTTTTCCAGACCAAAACTCGACATTTTTGGTATAAAACTCTTGATTCCCGGCAATAACATTTTTTTCAACCACAACTTTAATTTTCCCATTTTCAAGAGCGATATAATTTTCATTAACAACCATTTCCGGTACCTCCCAAGTCTTTTAATTTTTTTCCATTAAGAACGGTAAATTTCATACTACAACTTCCCTTCCCGTACTTGCAGATTCGTAAACGGCATCAAGAATTCTCATGACTTCAACGCCATCCTCCGCAGGAGATATACACCTGGCTCCTTCCCTGATGCAATCGATAAAATGCGCCGTTTCGCTTTCAAAAAGCCCTTCGGAATTAAGCCGCGTATCCAGCGCAGGAGTTACATCCACCATATATCCATTCTGTTCGGAATAAAATTCAAGATCAGGGTCAAGCCTTGCACCCGATTTTGTACCGAAAAGCTCTATATTTCCACAATCCTTCTTGATGTTAAGGCTGAAACTTGTCTCGACAAATAAAGCAGCACCGTTGTCAAATTTAATCATAGCCGCCGCCATATCTTCCACATCGAACAAATTTCCCAGGCCAGCCTCTGCATACCCTTTAGTACCCTTTATATTATTCCTGGCCCCCAATTTGTTAAAAGCCACCCCTGTAACAGACGCTACCTTGGGCCTTCCCATCAGAAACCAAACCAGGTCTATCACATGTACTCCAAGATCAATCAACGGCCCCCCTCCTGAACGTTTTTTATCGCCGAACCACCTTCCGGGACATCCGTTTCTTCTCAGGTATGATGCCTTGGCATAATATATTTCTCCCATATACCCGTTATCAATGAAATCTTTCAATATTCTTGCATCGTTTCCAAACCTTCTTACAAAACCTACCATGAGAAGCTTCCCTGATTTCCCGGCTGCTTTTTCCATTTCCAGTGCTTCCTTTGTATTAATCGCCATGGGTTTTTCACAAAGGACATGCTTCCCTGCATTCAATGCTGAAATTGACAAGGAAGCATGCAGGCTGTTCCATGTGCAGATACTCACAGCGTCTATATCCTCACGTTTTAACATTTCGGTATAATCCGTATATACATGTTCAATGCCATACTTGCGGGCATATTCCTTTGCCCTGCCTTCATTTATATCGCAAATCGCGCAGACTTCGCACCTGTCGTCCGCGATATAGCCTCTCATATGGTAGTCGCTGATACCGCCCGTCCCGATAATACCTATCTTTGTCTTGCTCATATAACCACCCCTTTACCCATCTGCTTTATTTTATCTTTTAGAAAATCCACCGCTATTCTTATATCTCTTTCCGGATTATCCCCGACTTCCCTTTCAATTGTCAGGTATCCGCTATATCCAATAGAATCAAGCGCCTTCAAATATTCGGTAAAATTGACATTGCCTTCACCAAGAGG
>VEPD01000359.1 GCA_012027035.1 Ruminiclostridium sp.
ACACGGTCCAGCCTTGTGGATCCGAAACCGGCAATTAATTATTATGCCGGGAACATCTGGGGTAAAAAAATATATCAGGCAGGAACAACAGCAAGCGGCGGATCCATCACCGTTGAGACAACAGGAAGCTTTTACGGCTATGACCAGTATTGGGGAAACGCAGAGGTTGAGGTACTGAATCATGTGATTACCGGCGAAAAAAACAACGGTGGTAAAATTGACAAATGGGGCGGAACCGCAAGTGTTTCACTTTCATCAAATGTTACAAGGCAGCTGAAGTATTATAAAAATCAACCTGAAGAGATAAGCTTCAATGGCGGGTATGTGGAAACCCAGTACAACAATAATGTTCTTGAATATACATGCAGGCTTCCCGAGTTTGATTCCAAAGGCGTATCAACCGACAGGATGATTAACAAATCCGACAGTTTGAAGATCGAGACCTTCCCGGTACAAAAAAGGCTTCCATCCGTAACTTTGAGCAGTGTGAGAGGTCATTGGGCGGAAAGCGATATAAGGCTGATGTTCGGCCTTGAAGTATTTAAAGGGGATGGAACCGGATTCAGGCCTGACCAGTACATAACAAGGGCGGAGTTTATAGCGGCAATAGTTCAGGCGGCAAAGGAAGTGCCTTCTGATCCGGCGCTTGCTGCCAGAATAGCCTCGCGGGGACAGACAAGCAAAAAGCAGGTTTTGATTTCTCCTTTTGATGACGTCTCAATAGAAAACAGTTATTTTTCCCAGATAGACAGCGCTTTTAAGCGTGGATTAATAAACGGAAAGGGTAAGAATCTGTTCGGCCCCAATGAAAGCCTTACAGTTGCAGACGCATTGACAATATTCATACGCGCTCTGGGGCTGGAAGCTTTAGCGCCCTCTCCGGCAGCGGTCACAAATTTCAGGGACAATGACCTTATACCTGCAAGCGCCAGAAACGCTGCATACGTCGCTGCAAAAATAGGACTTGTGCAGGGTGACGACAGGGGCTATCTGAAGCCCAATGAAAAGCTGACCAAAGCAAGGGCGGCAGCTATGATCAACAGGTTGATCTCCTATATGCAATCAGGGATACGTGACGAATACAGGGGGAATATCATCAATTACTGATGCAATTATCGGCAACGCGTCACCCTGAAGTAGGGAACGCCCCCCATGGCGTTCCGCCTGTCACATTGGCATAAACTTAAGAATTGATAACGCTGTGTCGTTCCGTTGCAGAGCATGGTATCCTGTTATAGATGTGACAAACGACATGGTGGTCTAGCGGAACGGCACGGGGGCCGTTCCCTACGATAAAGAAAATTTCCATATTACAAATCAAGGATATTTATATAAACTAAAAGTAGTATCCGATAAATGGATTATATGTTACAAATTATAAAATCGCACCCCGCCGGTTCAATAAGTTCGCTACTTTCTTTTATTTATGTTAGAATAATACTATGTAACTCAACTTTCCCAACTTAGTATTCTAAGGAAAAGCGAGATTGCCGCGCTTAGCTCGCAATGACATTCAAATAAGAATTTGTCATTCCGAGGAGCCCTGGCGACGTGGGAATCTATATGGTGGGAAAGTTGAGTAAATAATAAATAAAACAAAAAAAGGGGAATTCTTGTGAGACAGTACATAAAAAAACACTCATTTAAAGCATTGACGCTTTTTCTTTTGATTTTTTGCCTGTTATTTTCCCAAACAGCCATTGTGAATGCTGCTGCCGAAAGTGTGGACAAGAGCAGCGCAGATTATTTGCAGGATGTTATCAATATGATACTTGAGAAATATAATGGTCAAATTACGCCGGATCAGCTGATGCAAGGCGCGTTGAAAGGTATTTTCGATACCATGGATCCATATACCACCTACTTCACGCCTGAAGAGGCAGATAACTTTATGGGCACTATTAGTGGGACATTCTCGGGTATTGGTATATCCATGGAGCTAAGCGGTGACTATATAATGATTACCAAAGTATTTTCTGGTTCTCCTGCGGAAAAAGCCGGTCTTTTGCAGGGTGATCGGATTGCTGAGGTCGATGGAACAAACATGGTGGGGGCGTCTCTTGAAGCAGCGTCAGCATTGATTATGGGTGAAGCCGGTACCAGTGTGAAGCTTGGTATTATAAGAAGCGGTCTCAATGATAAATTAGTTGTTGATATAATCCGCGCGGTAATCAGCATCAATCCGGTAACATATGATATTGTGGATGGAATCGGCTACATCAGGCTGGATACCTTCAGTTCCAACTCCGGTGCATATATAGCCCTTGCTTTGGAGCAAATGGACAATGCCAAAATCACAAAAATCATATTGGACCTCCGCGGCAATCCCGGGGGCGAGGTCAGCCAGGCAGTTGCTATAGCAAGCAGGTTTGTTCCGGAAGGAGTTATAACCAATCTGGATTTTAAATCGGAATATTATACCGATGAGACATACAGATCCTATCTTGAAGCTCCCAAATACAAGCTGGCTGTGTTGGTTGACGGTATGAGCGCAAGCGCGTCGGAGATTGTAGCCGGAGCGATCCAGGATACTAAAGCAGGTACCCTTATAGGTACAAAAACTTTTGGAAAGGCAAAAGTGCAGGGACTGATACCGATTTTGACTCCGGAAGCTTCAGCCAAATATGAAAAGCAGCTTGGTACAGGAATAGTAGACGTCCTGGATCTGGAGCAGTTATATGGAATTACCCCCACAGATGATGAAATCATAGGCTATACAAAAATGACAATTGGCTTTTATTATACGCCCAATGGAAGGATGATTGACGGAACAGGCATTACGCCCGACATAACAGTAGAGGATACCATGCCGGTTTCCGACGTTGTTCTGGCAGGGATTCAAAAGCTTACCAGGACGTACAAACCAGGCTTGAACGACGGGGGCACGGATGTCTGCAATGCTGAAAAGATTTTGAAGGTTCTGGGATATGACGTCGGAACACCGGATAATCTCCTGGATGAGAAGACATTTACCGCAGTTAAGCAATTTCAGAAGGATATGAAGCTTTGGCCATACGGAGTTATGGATTTCACTACTCAAAAAGCGCTTAATGACGCTTTTGACGGAGTCATTTTGAAATATGACATGCAATACGCCAAAGCCATAGAGGTATTGAACAGGTAGAGAGTGGATTTCAATCCCGGAAAGCCGGGATGCGCCCTGTTCCATTATTTTGTGCATATTTCGCTATGTTTCGCCGTTTTTGCTATTGACACATCTATACGACAAATATAGAATTATATAGGTATGTTCGGCATTCTGTTAAGGATAGGGGACACACCCGCTGAGTCACGGGTCAAGATAAGAGGAGGGAATGTCCCCTTTTGAATTGGAGGATAAACCATGTCTGTAAAGTACATTTTCGTAACAGGCGGTGTTGTATCGGGTCTAGGCAAGGGAATTACTGCCGCGTCACTTGGGAGATTACTGAAAGCAAGAGGTCTGCATGTAACCATTCAGAAATTTGACCCGTATATCAACGTCGATCCGGGAACCATGAGCCCTTACCAGCATGGGGAGGTATATGTCACGGATGACGGCGCCGAAACTGATCTGGATCTGGGGCATTATGAGAGGTTTATCGATGAAAATCTAAATAAAAACAGCAATGTCACTACAGGAAAAATATATTGGTCCATAATCAGCAAAGAAAGAAAAGGGGACTTTCTGGGGGGTACGGTTCAGGTTATACCCCATATAACCAATGAAATAAAAGACAGAATATTCAGGGTAGGCAAATCCGACCATACCGATGTCGTCATAACTGAGATAGGAGGTACTGTAGGCGACATAGAAAGCCTGCCTTTTCTTGAGGCTATAAGACAGGTAACCTCAGAAATAGGCAGAGAAAATGTAATGTACATACATGTTACGCTGGTGCCTTATCTCAGCAAGTC
>VEPD01000192.1 GCA_012027035.1 Ruminiclostridium sp.
CCGTTTCTCCGGAAAAGCTTCCGCTTAATCCAAGCAGGTCGCATTCAACAAATGCATACTTGACAGACCCGTCATAAAACACGATACATTTGATTTTCAACTTATCATGCATACCGATAGAAGCAGAAGTCCTTGCAACATACCCGGTTAAATCCATGCCTTTAACCAATTTGATTTCCGTCTCCGCTGTTCCTGTCATTATATTATTCACTAAAACTCCCCCCCTTTTCTCTTTTTACACTAATCCGGAGAGGATGCGCATCAAACCGTCCCTCTTTCATAACCAACACTTCTCGGCAGATTATAACAGTTCATCTGCATTTTTATATATCTTTACTATTGCATCTGCAATCATATCCATGTCGGATTTTTCTCCAAGCAGTATATTTTGTGAAAGCCATATACCTTCTTTTGTCGAAGCTTTTTCTGCATTTTCAAGATAAATGTCCCCATAGTTGATATTGGAACCGGTAATCCTTTTTATATCGGCTCCATAGAAAAGCGGCTGTTTGTATAAGCATACATAACCTGAAGAACATGGAATCCCTTCAGCATTTAAAGCGTCTATAAACACCTCTCTTGACAGATCCTTACACTTCTCGCTCATAAACTTGAAAATAAAGAGATGGTAGGAATTTCTTGTTATACTATCATCGTATCTTAAAGGCTCTACACAAGCAATCTCCCCCAACATTGAGTTAAGATACCCGGCATTCTCCATTCTTTTTTCTATTTGTTCATCGAGCCGGTCCATCTGCACATCAAGTATTGCAGCCTGCCATTCGGTCATACGGGCATTAGTCCCGATATAAGGGTGTCTATACCATGCCTTGTCGTGGAAGTCTCTTCCGCAGTGGTGTATTGACCAGCACTTTTCATAGAGTGCAGTATCGTTTACAGTTATTATTCCGCCCTCACCTGAAGTGAGGTTTTTACTTGCCTGAAAGCTGAAAGATCCGGCGTCGCCTATAGCCCCCACCCTTTTACCCTTCCATTCGGAACCATGGGCATGGGCACAGTCTTCTATGACGTAAAGGTTAAATTTCTTTGCAACTTCCATAATCTTTTCCATATCGGCTGACCTGCCGCCGACATGTACAGGTATGATAGCCCTGGTCCTGGATGTTACAGCCTTTTCAATCTTTTTGGCATCAATGTTGTACGTATCACCTTCTATATCTACCAATACCGGAGCAGCACCCTGGACTATTACTGCAGAAGCTGTTGCATTAAATGTGTATGGAGGTATTATAACTTCATCCCCATTCCCGATACCCAGAGCTCTGAGTATTATCTCCATCGTTACTGTTCCATTGGTCACAGCCACAGCGTAGTTTGCCTGTTGGTATCGCGCAAACCTCTTTGCAAAACTTTTTACTTCTCCCCCCAGAGTACCCCATACACCGCTTTTTAGTACTCTCTCCAGTGCTTTAAGCTCTTTTTCGTCATACTGCGGCCAATGGGGGAATTTTTCGGTTTTTACAGGTGAACCACCTTTATACGCCAGCTTAGCCACTATTATATCCTCCACTCTGTTTATTAAAATATTAGCTGTAATCTCATTTTAAAGCAGTAAGCCAGGTTCATCTATACGTATTCTACAAGAAAATAAACGAATTGTATGATTTAAATATACATTTACTAATATATTTCTTTCCTGTACTTCAAAGGAGTCTTGCCTACCTGTTGCTTGAATATCCTGTTGAAATGGTTCACATTATTAAATCCCACCTCGCATGAGATATCTATTATCTTTTTGTCTGTCGATTTTAAAAGCTCCATGGCCTTTGATATTTTTACACTATTCAGGTACTCAACAAAGGTTCTGGACGTAATACTCTTAAACAAATAACTGAAGTAGGACTGGGACAACATGGATACTCTGGAAACCTCCTCTATATTTAAAGGCATGGAATAGTTTTGGTTGATGTAATCGATGGACTTGAGAATGGCATCCCTGTGGCGGGAGAATAATATATGGGCATCCGATCCGTCCAGGCTTTTTGTAAACCGGCGCCCCAGAATCACCAGAAGTCTGAACAAAAGTGACTTTACCATCAGTATGAATCCCGACCTCCGATGTATATCCTCACATAACACCTCATATAAAATACTTTCCACCTCCCTCTGATCATCACCAGCAAGGTTAAGCCTTGGAGAAACCATGTTCTCGCATACAAGGAAAGGCTCAATATAAGCAAAATCCAAAATAGTTACCGCATTTTCGATACAATCAAAGCTTTGATTGATAAACTCAGGTATGAATTCGAATTCAAACACTTCCAGGCTACTTTCATCATAGGAGATGGAATGGGGTATATAAGGAGGGATGACAAAAACATCCCCTTTGATAATTGGAAACCCTTTCCGGTTGATAATATGCATTCCACTGCCTCTGACAATATAATTAATCTGCATGTATTCATGGCGGTGCATTTGTGTGGAAACACCATTCAATACATATTTCCTGATAAAAAATGGCAAATCTCCATGCTTGTTGTCTTGCATCTTTAAGAGAGGAATCGCCCTGTATTCTTCCTTATCCAGATAGTCTGTTTTCATACTGATTCCCCTTCCGTGAAAACAATTATACTAAAGCAATTTAAGATAAAAAAAAGTCTGTTTATTTTTTAGTATTGGAGCTATAGTATCTTGTTTTTTAGTTTTATTATAGCATAGCGCAGCGTATAGCCGCAATCAAAGAAGGCATTATAGAGAATTATAGAATTATAAAAAGAGAAACTTGACACATATTTTATTTCATATATAATTTAAATTATTTATAGTTTCGAAATTCATATGATTACGGTGGTGAATCATTTGGTAGAAGATAAATATATTGAACGTTTTGTAGGAGCTTTTGATAGAATCAGTATGGTCTTTGCTTCAATGGAGAGTTTCGCCGGCGATATAAGTCTGAGCAAGCCTGAAATTCTGGCAATGGAATCTGTTTTTAAGCAAGAAGCTCTTATTATGAGCAGACTTGCAAATAATTTAAATATAGCCTTCAGTACTGCAACTAAAATAATCGACAGATTGATGGAAAAAAAACTGGTTATACGAAAAAGAAATGATGATGACCGGCGTGTTGTAAAAGTTGTATTAACTAAAAAAGGTAAAGAAATTGTGCTGGTTTATCAACAGCAAAAAAAGGAAATGTTTAAGAGAATGCTCGATACGCTGGCTGTCGATGAGCAGGAATACCTGATTTCAATTTTTGATAAAATCGGCGATACATTAGGGGAACGATAAGCTTGTTTTAATTTCCGGGCTAACTATAGGAGAACAAGAAACCTGTATAATTTCCGGACTAAATATTTAATTCGATATTCTGAGTTTAAATGCAAAAGCTTTTCCACTTTTTATTCCTTTACATTTACCGCTTATTTGTTTTCCCACATATTCTACGCTTATTAATATCACTACTGCTGACTTTTTATTTTAGTATGTGAAATATACACTTGACTAATATTTTCTTTATTGTATAATAATTTATGGAAATATTATGCGGTGTGTAATATTACTTTTATAATAAGAAAATTGTCAAAGAGGGAGCATCGTATGACGAAGGTCGCATTAGTAAGGTGTGAAACATATGGTTATGACATGGTTAAAGCTGCTGTGGAAAGAGGACTTGACTTGATAGGCGGCCCGGGCATATTCGCCAGGCCGGGAGAAAAAATCCTGTTAAAGCCTAATTTGCTTGTAGGTGAACCGCCGGAAAAGTGTGTTACCACACATCCTGCAGTTTTCAAAGCTGTTGCCGAGGTTTTTAAAAATGTCGGAGCAGTGCTTTCTTATGGCGATTCCCCTGGATTTCTCGGTACTGAAAGAGCGGCAAAAATATCGGGCATTAAGGATGCAGCCGAAGAAACAGGTATCAGTATGGCTGACTTTCATAACCGTGAGGAAGTTTTTTTTAAGGATGGCATCCAGAATAAAAAGTTCCAAATTGCTAAGGGTGTTTTGGAAAGCGACGGATTGATAAGCTTGCCAAAGTTAAAAACACATGGTTTGACAAGAATGACGGGATGCGTTAAAAACCAGTTTGGATGTATTCCCGGGCCTCTTAAAGGAGAGTTTCATGTTAAACTCCCCGACGTCAATAAGTTTACCGGGATGCTTGTCGATTTGAATAACTTTATCAAGCCAAGGTTATTTGTCATGGATGGAATTATTGCCATGGAAGGTAACGGTCCCAGAGGGGGTACCCCAAAAAAGCTGAATGTACTTTTATTTTCATCCGATCCGGTCGCACTGGATGCGACTGTATGCAGGATTATCAACCTGAATCCCGAGTTCGTCCCCACCATCAAATTTGGAAAAGAGGGCGGATTAGGAACATACCTTGAGGATGAGATAGAAATTGTCGGAGATGATCTGAAAAGTTTCATTGACGTTGATTTTAAAGTGAAAAGGGAGCCTGGTGCGACAGGAGGGTGGAGTTCCCTCAAAGTCTTCAGAAATTTCTTTGTACCAAAGCCGTATATTGACAAAAACAAATGCGTGAAATGCGGGGTTTGTGTAAAGATGTGCCCCGTCAACCCAAAAGCGGTCGACTGGCATGACGGCGTGAAAAACACCCCTCCCTCATATATATACGAAAGATGCATAAGATGTTACTGCTGCCAGGAGCTTTGTCCCGAGAGCGCCATACGGTTGAGGGTGCCTCCTTTGAGAAGGCTTTTGGGTAGAAATGGGCATTAGCATATTGTCCGTAAGAGGAGGAATAAAAGATGGGTAAAAACAAAATTGCCGTAATCGGTTCAGGAGCTATCGGCAGCGTAATGGGCGGACTGCTGTCCTGGGCAGGAGAGGCTGTTACATTAGTGGGACGCAAAAAGCATGTAGAAGCCATTAATAAAAATGGATTAACCATTAATGGGGCACTAGGTGATATACAGGTACGGATTAATGCTTTGGAGCGCCTTGACTTTAAACCGGATTTGGTACTGTTGTGTGTAAAGACACAAGATGTAGAGGCTGCAGCACGTGAGATAAAACCATTTGTATTAGGAGTGCCTATAGTTACCATGCAAAATGGTGTTAAAAGCGATGATTTAATCGCCGGCATACTCGGGAAGGTAAATATCATTAGCGGTGTTGTATTATTCGGAAGCACATTCATAGAATCGGGAAGGGTTACATATTCTCCCAAGGGAATGCTCGGAGTTGGAGAAGCATTTACTCCTAATGGAAAAAGGTTGGAAAGTATAGCATCCGTACTTAATAAAGCCATACCCACCCATATAGTTAAAGACATTTATGGTGCGCACTGGACAAAACTTATCATGAACCTGAATAATGCAATACCTGCCATTACCGGATGGAGCGTTCAACAAATAGGCGCTTGTCCGGAGCTTAGAAGGCTATCATCTTTCCTTATTTAGGAAGGGCTGCATATAATGAAGCTGGCAGGTATTAAGCTGAGCTCTTTGCCCCACCTTCCAATCCTGATACTTAAGGCTTTACTCAACATGCCCCTTCCGGTTACGTCACAGGTTCTCGGACTACTGTCGAAGTCCATGGGAGCCCTGCCTGTCATGGGCTCCACTTTACAAAGTATCCGGCGTGGAAAGAATACCGAAATTGACTTCCTTAATGGTGAAATTGTGAGCCTTGGGAAAAAATTAGGCATTCCGACCCCCTATAACACCAGCATTGTAAATATGGTCCACCAGGTTGAAACGACAGCTAAGTTTCATACATTAGATGAGTTGCTGGTTTCAGTAGAAAAACAAAAAAACTTAATTAAGGTATCTTAATAACTAATTGGGACCGGATAGGAGGAAAGTTATGATTAAGCAAAAAATCGTCCTGATTACAGGATGTTCAAGCGGAATGGGGTTATCCACGGCAGTATATCTGGCAGAAAAGAAGTACAGGGTTTATGCGAGTATGCGCGATTTGAATAAAAAGGATAGTCTGCTTTCCGAAGCAACAAAAGCGGGTGTTCATATTGAAATTCTACAACTCGATGTTACAGATGAAGAATCAATTAAAAATGCCGTAGGCCTGGTTTTGAAACAAGAAGGGCAAATTGACATTTTAGTGAATAATGCAGGATTTGGTTCCGGGGGGTTCATGGAAGACTACTCAATGGAAGAGATAAGAAGCCAATTTGAAACTAACTTTTTTGGACTGGTCAGGGTTACAAAAGAGGTTCTTCCTGCCATGAGAGAAAAACATAGCGGATATATCGTCAATATAAGTTCAATAGGCGGCAAAATCGCATTCCCTGTTATAAGCATATATAATGCTTCAAAATTTGCAGTTGAGGCAGTTACAGAATCTTTGAGGGTGGAACTTGCACCTTTTGGAATTAAGGTTACTGCTATTGAGCCGGGAAGTGTAAAAACGAATTTTAATAATGCCCTACAGGCGGCTGATATGTCCAGGAACCCGTCATCACCATATTATGATTATATGAAGCGGTTTGAAAAAAATATAGAAAAAATATCTTCTCAAAGAAGTGATCCTATAGTTGTTGCTAAAGCCATTCATACCGCAATAAATTCAAAGAATCCCAAAAGGAATTATCTGGTCGGAAATGGAGCAAGTATGTTTTGGTTTTTAAGATCAATACTACCAAACCGTATTTTTGAGAAAATAATGTACAATATATTTTTTAGTCATCATATCCGGTAACAGCTAATCGGAATAACCGGATCCAATAGTTGATTAAATGCTTAACTCAAAATAATGGACTGACAATTAATTATCAGTCCATTTATATGAATTCCAGAAGCTTGCGCTTGTGCGGCAGGTATTGGAGCCAGGTGGGTCAGTCTTTTGCCGCTGTCAGGTCATTTCATGTCAATGAATAAATTTTTACCTGTTCACAATCACCGTATATGTATACGGTATAGATGCGACATACACTGTAAAGGTTAGTTGTTTTTGCGTCTCTCCCGCACCAAAATTAAAGAAAATAGTACCGTAGGACGTAATACTGCCATCACTCCACAGGATACAGGTCGTCCCCTTTGCCGGATAATATGAGATACTGCCGTCGATCTTATAAACAGGGCTATATACTACCAGATCCTTGATGGCAGCACCAACTACTGTAATCTTTCCAATCACCTCAATAGTAACTGAACCTTTTCCAACAAACACGACATTGCTTTTTCCGGCATACATGGTTATATTATATTCGATAGTATATTTCCCTGGTTTAACAGCATTAAAGACCGCCGTAGAAATATAGTTTACAGAATCCTTATCCAGTGTAGTTCCGCTTTCTTCAGCTCCCAACCAACCGTCTTCAAATGAGGACCCGTGGACCGGTATGATTGCACGCAACTCTACGCTCTCGCCTACATCCACCATTGTCGCAGAGGCTGAGACATCCACTTCCACCTCTTTTGCCCAGGAATCTGCGTATACCGGAATCATGAGGCTCATAAGCAAAATGTATATAAGCATAACCGACAGGATTTTCTTCATTTTCGGATCCCTCCCTTAAAATAAAAGATATCTTTATTGTCAATTATATCTCTGCCGGAATACAAATAATATGATTAATGTGTCTTATGCCAGGTAGTCATATGTTACTATAAGAATAAGCAAAACAGGCTTAGTACTATAGCGAAAACTACCGAATTATCCTTGTAGAAATAACGCATTAAGGCATTTGCGATATTTCTACAAGGCGCATAAACGCCGATTAAAAATGAAGTTTTCGCTGTAGTATTAGTGTTTGCTCCGGGATACCGATATCTTTTTCAGATTGACAAGTGCAGGTTTTATCTCCATTTCGACGGAGAATTGCAGTATATGGAAATTAAAAGATAAAAGTGCTCTCACTGATTAACCAAGAGCAAGCCAGGATAGCTGTTGACAACCAACACACTTATGAGTATAGTTGTCCTTAAGGACGTGATAAACATTTTATTATTTGGTTTTTTCATTAGTATGGTGGGACTTGCATATTTCATATATGGCAAAAAGACAGTGGAATATAGTTTCCTGGGATTTGGTTTAGTCCTTATGATTTATCCATATTTTATAAATAATTTAGCTTTATCAATTTTTATAGGCTTGATTATATCAATACTGCCTTTCATTACAAGAAGAATGTTTTAATGTCCAAAGGCCAGAATGAACCAGTGCAAACAAGCATAGATATCACGGTTGTAATGACAGTGACAGTGTCTGTAAAAGCCCCTGAATTCCCTTTTTATAAATCCCTACTTCATCGACCAGCTTCCTGCACAACATCAAACAAAGCTTTATTAAGGTATACCTTCTGTTTGCCAACTATTTGTGAAGTTAGAAATCCAACCTCTTCAAGTGATGCCAAGTACCCGGATGCAGTTTTCCTGGATACATTCAAACCCTTTTCAATATAATTTATTTTAGTGTAGAACTCATAAAACAGCAGGTCTATCAGTTCCCTGGAATATATCTTGGGTAGTACGGCCTTTATTTCTTCCGAAGTCTTATCTACTACCGAATTGATTTTTTTTATAAGCAGCAGCGTTTCTTCGGAAGTTTGCTCGATTCCATCCAATATATATAAAACCCACTCTTCCCAATTCCTATTTGTACTGACCCCCTGCAGCAGCCTATAGTAGGCTGACTTATTACGGATGATATATTTACTTAGATACAAGATCGGGCTATCCAGCAGATCCTTCAGGACGAGATATAATACATTTATGATCCTTCCTGTCCTCCCATTACCGTCATAAAAAGGGTGAATGCATTCAAACTGGTAGTGGATCACCGCCAGTTTTAAAAGCCGATCAACATTATCGTAATCTTCATTAATATACCGTTCGAGATTGGACATAAGGTATAGTATCTCCTGTTCACCGGACGGAGGAGTATAAACAATCTCCCCTGTAGTTTCATTTTTCAGTACGGTGCCCGGCAATTTTCTTATTCCTGCCCGGTTTTTTTCTATGTACCCCTGGATTTCAACAACCATATTGGTAGTAAGTATTTGATTTTCTTTAAGCAGTTCATACCCATGCCATAAAGCTGTCCTGTAATTTACTACTTCCTTTGCGGCAGGACTTTCGTAGCCGGACTGGGCCATAGCTTTAAAAAGCTCATCGTATGTAGTAATGATATTTTCTATCTCGGAGCTATCCTTTGCTTCGTTTATTGTTACAGCATTTATGAGTATATTTTTATTAGGCATAGTATCGGCATAACCCTTAAGTTCAGTTTTGTCTATTGATTTATTCTTCGTTCCGTATTATGGTAGCCATCAATCTCATTTTTTACTTCTTTAACAGATACAATTTGCCCTCTCTCTACCTATTGATAGAACCTCTTTCAAAGAGTGACTTGGATTATCGATCCGTAAATGCAGGTCTGACATCCCATATATCGGCAAATACATAATCTTTCATACTATGAAATCTACCTATCTGACTTCCATGTATGCAAAAAGCCGATTCCGCAAATCCTTGCAGTATCGGCTTTACTTGGCGCGCCCGGCAGAATTCGAATCCGCAATCACTTGATCCGTAGTCAAGTGCTCTATCCAGTTGAGCCACGGGCGCATATAAAAGAGGAAATCAATGTATCCCTCTGTATGTTCTTATATATTAATACATTTCAAATATAAAATCAACTGTAATAAACAGGGATATTAAGTTCAATTTTACATATAGATACAAAACAAAAACTAACATAAACCACTGTTTCAGGCTAGTCCAGATACTTTTACATGTCATCTGTATCCAATATATATAAAGGATCTAATATAAATGAAAGTTTTCGTTGTTTTTTTAATGTTTTTGTTGACATTTTATACTATTTATTGTAAACTCTGTACTAGTAGATTTCATTTTGCCTCCTTTGACTAATCATCAGGGAGGTTCTATTTTTTTATGGTTTTCCATCATTGTTAAAATGTTTTCATTATAAATCCGGAATACTCCAATATTCCCTTCCTATCCTGAACTTTCCATAGATTTCCTACCGTAATAAAGTTTAGTGTTAACCCTGACTTAAGGAAATCTGCACGTATATGACCTTCAAAAATTTATATCTGTCTTCGAAAAAACTATAAAACAGGTATATTTCGAAGTAACGTCCCAATGTATGAAAACCAACAGGCCTATTGGGTTTTGTATTCATTCACCCTTATATGCTATAATATATTTCATTGGATTACTTTCCCAACTCAAAATCTATGTGAGGTAAAAGTAGTATGCTTTTTGAATCGAATATGTCTATTTTATATTCCGATACCCAGATCTCTGATATTTTCATAACGGAATATATGCCTTCCATGGACAGCGATATGGTAAAAATATACCTGTACTGCCTTTTTATAAGCAAACGCGGGAAGCAGGCGACAGCCGATGACATATCAAAAAAGCTGGAGCTGGAATCCTCCAGGGTCAAGGACGTATTTACAGCGCTTGAAAGCCTGGGCCTTATCGCCAGGAAAGAAAACAGCATCGTAATGACCGACCTTAAGGAGAAGGAAATAAAGAAGCTTTACAGGGCAAAGCAGACGTCTACTCCGGAGGAAGCAGCTTTGAGCTCCGACAGGAATAAAAAGCGCAATTGCTTTATCCGTGATATCAACAACAAGTTCTTCCAGGGCCTCATGTCACCTACCTGGTATACCGACATTGACGCCTGGTTTGACAAGTACCGGTTTGAGGAGGACGTCATGTATGCCCTCTTTCAGCACTGTTCCGACCACGGGGCTCTGTCAAAGCAATATATGGTCAAGGTAGCTGATAATTGGTTCAGTAAGAATATAAAAAACAATTTCGATTTGGACACATATTCAATTGAATACCAGAAGCTAAAGGATATCCGGCTGAAAATCATGAAAAAGTTCAGAAAGCAAGGCTATCTGACGGAATATGAAGAGGCCTATGTAGAAAAATGGGTCATGGAATACGGCTTTGAATTTGAGATAATAGAACTGGCACTGAAGAAAACCACCGCCACTATGAATCCCAGCTTCGACTATATAAACAAGATACTTACCGACTGGCACGAAAAAGGACTCAAGGACAGGGAGCAAATCCTTGCGTATGAAAAAAGCAGGAAGCAGTCTTTGGCAGGCAAGACAAAGCAGAGCGAGGCCAATGTACCGCAAAAGGGCAATTTTGAGCAGCGCAGGCATGACGCCGACTATTTTGACAAGCTTTACAAGGATGTGTAGCAGGCAGGAGACTGAGTATGAAATCGGGCATTCACAGTATAATTAAAAGTGAATATGAAAAAAGGCAAAAGGCCGCTTACGATGTTCTTTCAAATAAGA
>VEPD01000054.1 GCA_012027035.1 Ruminiclostridium sp.
CATAACTCCCGGCTGCAGCAATCCTACAGATATCGAGATGGCATTGGGCCATGGGCTTGAAGTTGTCAAGTTTTTCCCTGCGGAGGCCTTCGGAGGGCTTGCAACCCTTAAGGCGATAAGCGCGCCGTATGGCATGATCAAATTCATACCTACCGGCGGGATCGATGCAAAAAATCTTAATGATTATCTGGCCTTTAATAAGATCCTGGCATGCGGAGGGAGCTGGATGGTCAAAGACGAACTCATAAAGAAAGGCGATTTTGCGGAAATCACCCGGCTTGCGCGTGAAGCTGTCAACCTTATGCTTGGTTTTGACATGGCGCATATCGGTATAAATTCACCTGACGCCGGGACAGCAATGGATATTTCCAAAAAGTTCTCCAGTGTATTCAGCCTGCCCTTGAAGGAAGGAAACAGTTCCAATTTTGCAGGGACGGGCATAGAAGTCAACAAAAGCATAGGCCTCGGTAAAAATGGCCATATAGCCATTAAAACAAACAGTATTCCAAGAGCTGTCGCCTATCTTGAACGCAATGGCGTCGAGGTTGATATGAGTACTGCCAAAGGCCCTGCCGGAGGCCCCATGGTTGCTGTTTACCTTAAGGAGGAAATTGGCGGATTTGCCGTTCATCTTCTTCAGAACAAGTGAGAATAAAACATTCATGTAAGGAATGAAATACAAGAATAAAATGGAGGATAATTTTATGAGTCAAAAATACATAACCTTCGGAGAAATAATGCTTAGATTAAAATCTCCGAATTTTGAGCGTTTTTTTCAATCACCTGTACTTGAGGCAACTTTTGGCGGAGGAGAGGCAAACGTAGCGGTTTCTCTTGCCAATTTCGGACTGGACGCAGCTTATGTAACGGTATTACCGTCCAACGACATAGGTAATGCCTGTATTTCGGAAGTACGCAGGTTTGGCGTCGATACCTCCATGATTGCCAGAGGCCCCGGAAGAATGGGCATATATTTCCTCGAAAACGGCGCCAACCAGCGCCCGTCCAAAGTGATTTACGACCGTGCCGGTTCATCGATAGCAATTGCAAAACCGGGAGATCTTGACTGGAAAAAGATATTTGCAGGCGCAGCCTGGTTCCATATCACAGGCATCACTCCGGCAATAAGCGCCAGTGCGGCGGAACTATCGCTGGAATCCGTAAAGACTGCAAAGGAAATGGGGCTCACAGTATCCTGTGACTTCAATTACAGGGCCAATCTCTGGAAATATGGGAAAACGGCTGTTGAAGTTATGTCGGAGCTTGTAAAACATGTCGATGTAGGCATTGCCAATGAAGAGGACTGCCAGAAATCGCTTGGTATAAAAGTTGATGTAAAGGTTGAGGAAGGCGAGCTTAACGTAGATCAATATAAAAAGCTTGCAGACAAGGTGCTGGAAGCATATCCTCAAATGAAGATGATAGCGATTACACTCCGCGAAAGCAAAAGCGCAGATCATAACGGCTGGTCGGCCTGCCTTTCTGACAGAAATGAGTTCATACTTAGCCGTAAGTATGATATAACCGATATAGTGGACCGTGTAGGCGGAGGGGACTCTTTCTCCGGAGGCTTGATTTATGGGCTTAACAAGTATGAAAGCAAGCCGGATGCATTGAATTTTGCCGTTGCTGCAAGCTGTCTCAAGCATTCCATCAGCGGCGACTTCAACCGGGTTTCCGTCCAGGAAGTCGAAAAGCTTATGGGTGGAGATGCTTCAGGACGTGTACAGAGATGATAGGCACATAGATATACGGGTATTTTCCACCTGCTGATAAAGCTGAAAATGGAAATACCCGTATTGCAATTTATCAATGGTATCAATAATATCAACAGTATCAATTCAGATTAATTAATGATGGTTCATCGACTGGAACGATGCAATAAATTAATACAACCGGGAGGAAAGTATATGTATTGGTACAACTCTACTGCTGATGAAATTGAACAGGGGAACGCCGATATTGCAATCTTACCCATAGGTTCCACCGAGCAGCACGGCCCGCACCTTCCGATAGCCACCGACTATCTTATTGCATCCGCTTTCGGTGAAAAGATCGCCAAAAAGTTGGGGGCATTTTTACTGCCGGCGCTTCCCATTTCAACATGCCTTGAGCATAGAGGCAAAAAGGGAAGCGTCTGGATTAAGCCTGCCACATTTATGAATACTGTGACGGATATAGTAAAATGCTTGAAGGATCAGGGCTTTAAGAAAATAGTGTTTCTCAACTGTCATGGCGGTAATTTTTCTCTTGGCCCCGCCGTAAGGGAGCTTAATGCATCAAATCCGGATATGAAGGTCATTATCCTGGATTTTGAGAAATTTTTTCCTCAAATGCTGGAGAAAAAATTACTGGAATGCAAAGATAATCTTCATGCCTGTGAATACGAGACATCACTTATGTTATATTTGCATTCCCAGCTTGTGAGAAAAGAAAAAATTGAAGATTGTATTCCGTCTATATCGAGAGAATATTTGAATTATGATTCTATTTTCAAATACAGTAAAAATGGCGTCTGGGGCATGCCCAGCCTTGCTTCTGCAGAAAAGGGAGAAAAGATTTTCAATCTTATTGTTAAAGGCAGCGTTGATTATATTAGCAGAGCTTTTGATTATTTTGAAGGTCAGTCAAGTGCATGTCATGAAGCTGAACGAAAGTGAAGGACAGGTTAGGTGTTGTAAGGAATACAATACTGTTAAAACCAAATGTCAGTATAGCGGTTGGGATAAATTCGGAAGAAACCTGATTACTGTCCAGATGGCAGTCGGGACATTTTTGTGGATATTGGCACACACATGTCTATTTTGAACAGTTTACAAATATCCGTATGTTTTGAAGAAAACTATAGTTTTTAACAGAACTCTATATCTTGCTTAAACGAATTCAATTTATATTTTAAACCAAAAAAAAATTTTTAAAACCTCTTGACTCTTCCTTTGGGGAAGCGATTAAAATAATCTTAAAATATATAATAAGGCAAGGAGTAAATCAATAATGGACAACTTAATTAAAATCAAAGACATATCGGACAAATACGACTTAACAGCCCGGACATTACGTTATTACGAGGATATGGGACTCATAAGAAGTACAAGAAACGACGAATATGCTTATAGGTTATATGATGAAACTGCCGTGAAAAAGATTGAACAGATTCTTATTTTACGCAAGCTCAATATCAGTATGAGGGATATTCAAAGTATCTTCAATGCACCAGGCTCCGATGTCGTTTTGGAAGTTCTCGGAAAGAAAGTACAGAACATTGATAATGAGATTGCGCTTTTATACGAATTGAAAGATATTATGATGGAGTTTATCCGTCAAATTGAGAAAATAGACTTTTGTAGCGATTCAGGCATTAAAATGCTTTATGATAAAGCAAGAGAAATCGAAATCCACCTGTCGAATGTCGATTATATCGGCAAGCCAGCCAATGTGGGCCGTTTGATAGAGGCTGCAGAAAAACTTGAACGGGAACCGGACATCCTAATTGTTGAAATGCCGCCCTGCCGCATGGTAACGTCAGGTCTGTTAGCGGATGATAAAGAGCTCAACCGATTTGACGCGATGTGGATGCGTCTCGGTTCACGTATCGCCGACAAAATAAATCCTCGGGATTTTATGTATCACGATGCTGAGTATAATAAAAGCATCTGGTTGTTTTTAGTCGAGGATTGGATGACAGAAGCCGACACCGAGGGATATAAAATTATCACGTTCAACGGCGGTTTGTTCGCGTCAGCGATTGCGGATAGTTGGGAATATAACGAATATGATAGAGTATATAAAGGTGTAAGGGCTTGGCTCACGAGACAGGAGCATCTGGAACTTGATGAAAAGTCCGGCCGTCATTTGTTATACCATTTTGCCGGGCCGCACTCGGCGCAGATGAAGGAGTGGAATTACGGTAAGGTTCGTTATCTTGTGCCGATTAAGTTGAAATAAGATATAAAGAAAAAGATAATAAGCAATACTGTTCTGCTTTTAATGATTGTTATAGCGGAGAATACATTTTTTACATATGCTACTTCATAATTGCAGTCTGGCGAATATAATCCATATTTTATCATATGAGTGAGGCGACCAGGGTACGTATGTATTGAGCATTGCTTGAGATGTTGCGACATCAGGCGTAAACGAGTATAATACAGATTATTTCCTGTTTGTCCTGCAGATCAATTCTGATATTATACTAATCCAGTCTTTTACGGGTGTTTTACTGCATCAGATCTTTCGTATATCCTCCCAACATAATGCTTTTATATATGGATGGACTTGTTCTAACCCATCTTGTAAACAAGATGACAATAAATATAGATATATAACATATATCCTTGACTTTTTGTGTACAATTGCATATTATTTATAGGTAAGTATTGCACTCATACAATTTATTGGCACGTTAAAGGTTTGAAGGTGATTTATATAAAACGTATATTGATAGACAAACTTTTGGAATGGAAAGCTTCCTCCAGAAGGAAGCCATTGATACTAAAGGGAATCCGGCAGGTAGGCAAAACATGGATACTGAAGGAGTTTGCCTCTATGGCTTACGAGGATGCAGCCTATTTTAATTTTGAAGGTAATGCCGCACTTGCGGAACGATTTAAAAAAAATCTTGACCCGAGAAGACTTATACTTGAACTTGGCGTAATCAATGGTAAAACAATCCACCCCGGCAAGACATTGATTATTTTTGATGAAATTCAGTTTTGCAGTGATGCTTTAACTTCATTGAAATATTTCTGCGAGACTGCCAATGAATATCACATTGTATGTGCAGGGTCGCTTCTTGGTATAGCGCTTGCACGCCCTACTTCCTATCCTGTGGGGAAAGTAGATATACTGACACTGCGGCCAATGAGCTTTTATGAGTTCCTGCTGGCGAACAATGAAGATATGTTGACAGATTATTTGGACAAAAACATTAATATCAAGGAACCCATCGGACAAATTTTTGTTGATAAGCTGGAAAGCTATTTAAAGACCTATTACATTACCGGCGGCATGCCCGAAGCAGTCTCGGTGTGGCTCCAAACAAAGGATGTAAATGCAGTTGAAAATGTACAGCAAAATATTCTTACTCTGTACGAACTTGATTTTTCAAAACATGCTCCAACCGCTGATATCCCAAAATTAAGTATGATCTGGAATTCCATTCCTAATCAACTTGCAAAAGAGAGTGGTAAATTTATTTATGGCCTTCTTAAAGAAGGTGCCGGTGCAAGAGCCTTCGAGAATGCCATGGCATGGCTGCAAAATGCGGGTATGGTATATAAAATCCACAAAATTGAAAAGCCTTCAATCCCATTGAAGGCTTATGTTAACAATTCTCACTTTAAGGTATACTGTCCGGATGTCGGCTTACTCAGGAAAATGTCAGGACTTAGCGCCAAATCAATCATTGAGGAAGACCGTTTATTTCAGGAGTTTAAAGGCGCCATGGCAGAGAATTATGTATTGCAGGAGCTGATTATGCTATTGGAGGATGTGCCCTTTTATTGGACTAGCGGAAATACGGCGGAAATTGATTTTGTAGCCCAGTTTGTTGATAAAATAATACCCATAGAAGTCAAATCATCCACCAACATCCGATCAAAAAGTATGCGGGTTTATCGGGAAAAATACACGCCCCCACTGGTTGTAAAAGCAACCCTGTTCAACTTGTGTCTGAATGAGGGGGTGCTTAACATCCCATTATATCTTCTTTGGAAGCTCTCTGCTTTAATATGATGCCGCTGATCCATTCATAATCAATATAAAAAATACTATTTGGTTTCTATCGAAAACTTATCGGATAAAGTTTATTTAGGCTGTGAATACTATATCCCGTGAAACTATGAAAACACGGGAGGAAATGGAATGCTGACCAACACCTTTCTGATAATACAGTTTTTCTTTTCAATAATAATAGGCTTATATTTTTTAAACCTGTTGAAATCACAGCAGGGTAACAAAAGCGCTATTGAAAAAGAATCCCGGAAGGAACTGGAGAAGCTCAGGCGGCTAAAAGAAATCAAGCTGACCGAGCCCCTTTCCGAAAAGACCCGGCCTGCGACGTTGCAGGATATAGTAGGGCAGGAACAGGGTATAAAAGCCTTGCGTGCAGCCTTGTGCGGGCCCAATCCCCAGCACGTCATAATATACGGGCCTCCGGGGATCGGGAAAACGGCCGCTGCAAGAGTGATTCTTGAAGAAGCCAGGTATGCGCCCATTTCGCCCTTCAGGAAGGAAGCAAAGTTTATTGAGGTTGATGCGACGATTCTGCGTTTTGATGAAAGAGGAATCGCCGATCCACTGATAGGCTCCGTTCATGATCCCATATACCAGGGGGCGGGAGCTTATGGTGTGGCTGGAATTCCGCAGCCAAAACCTGGAGCTGTTACTAAGGCCCATGGCGGCATACTGTTTATAGACGAAATTGGAGAATTGCACCCGATCCAGATGAATAAACTCTTGAAGGTTCTCGAGGACAGGAAGGTTTTCCTTGAAAGCGCTTACTATAGCTCAGAGGACAGTAATATTCCCCTGCATATTCATGAAATATTCCAAAAAGGGCTTCCCGCCGATTTCAGGCTTGTGGGCGCTACCACAAGGTCACCGGAAGAGCTTCCTCCCGCTCTCAGGTCCAGGTGCGTGGAAGTCTATTTCAGACCTCTTCTGGGTGACGAAGTATCCATTATTGCAAGAAATGCGGCGGTAAGGGGAGGCTTCAAAGTAGAGGACGGGACAGAGGATCTTATAGCAAGGTATGCCCAGAATGGCAGGGATGCTGTGAATATCATTCAGATTGCAGGCGGAGTGGTACAGGTTGAAGGCCGTAATAGGATCACGCGGAAAGATATTGAATGGGTTGTTGAATTTGGCCATTACAGCCCGCGTATAGATAAAAAAATCTGTTCCAGCGAGGAGAGAGTAGGGTGTATAAATGGTCTCGCCGTATTCGGGAATAGCACTGGAATGGTTATTGACATAGAGGTATCGGCATTTAGAGCGGCAGCAGGCAAAGGTACAATAAAGGTCACCGGGATTGTTGACGAAGAGGAAATAGACAACAGGGGGCATAAGCTGAAAAGAGCAAGCTCGGCGAGAGCTTCTGTAGAAAATGTATTGACTGTGCTAAAGAGATTTCTTGACGTAGATGTCAGAGAATATGACATTCATATGAATTTTCCGGGAGGGATACCTATTGATGGGCCGTCTGCCGGTATTGCAATTGCGGTCGCAGTATATTCCGCTATCAAGAATCTTCCGGTAAGCAGCAATATTGCCATGACCGGCGAGCTTTCCATAAGGGGCAGGGTAAAGCCTGTCGGCGGAGTAGCCGCCAAAGTGGAGGCTGCTAAACTGGCTGGAATAAGTAAAGTGCTGGTGCCCGTTGAAAACTGGCAGGAGACCTTTGGCGACATGGGAATAGAAGTGATTGCGGTTGAGGATATCGTTCAGGTACTGGAACTGACCTTTAATGCAAGATTCGGCAATACCGAGGAGGCTCCTGTGCAACAGCCGGCTGTCGCTGTATTTGCCGCTTCTCCTGCTGGTATTGATAAAAGTTTTTGACTGTTTTCAAGGGAAAAAAGCCCTTTTCTCCCCAAGTAAATGCGAAATTAACTGTGCTTCCGCCGGAAAAAATGTTAAATGAAGCAACAATAATCGGAACAGGTGAGGTTACTAAAATTGAGAAAGGAACAAATGGCAGTGAAGAAAGTTTTGGAATATTTAGATTGATAAAATTTTGAAAGGAAACATAGATATTGACACTCTTTCATTAAATGAGCATTACTATAAGAATGATGCCTTATTACAAGGAATACCTCCCGCACCTATAGCATCCTATGCTCACCTATGGAGGTTTACACACAACTCATTACAAGGAAGAAAATCGCCATACCCGAATTCGGAAATGGCGATTTTTCACAGAATCTTGTACTATTTTCCTCTGTCTACGTGCAACATGTCATATGTCGGTGATACATGACTATTTATTGGTTATTATCTTTTATAATTATTTGCAATGTACTTCCCTCAACTTTATAATCTATAATTGGTGGGTTAGGATTTTTTATAAAATAGTCATTAATAAATCTGTATTTGCCTTGGACTTTATCAATACTATTAATATTAAATCTGATTTTACTTTCCTCATTTGTTTCAAACCTATATAATGTATATACCCCCTCTAAATCTTGCTTTAAAACAATACCTGCAGAATTGCTACTATTTAAGTAAATGGAATACAAATCCCCATATTTGAGTGATAATTGTTTATGAATTCCCGCTAAATTAATCTTTTCATTTACTACTGTATCAATTTTATTATAACTACTTAAATCAATATTGAAAGCTTTTGCTATATCACGGTACAAGCTATTAAAGAAATCAATCTCATTATCTGTATATAATAATCTAGATCCATAGTAGTACATAGCTGAATCATTGTCAGTACTCGTATATTCAATTGGGGGCTCGTACCAAGTATGTCCTATTGTGTATTTCGTATAAGGACCATACTCCGGGTTTGATTTTTCGATTAAGACGTATATACCATGTTATTGGCGAATATTACAGTAAATTAGCTGATTCAGAAGATGGAGTTTGTAGCGGTATCTACTTCTCATCCGCAGTATTAGGAGTCGGATTCTTTATAAATTGCTTCTTTTCATTTTCATTTATAAATTTACGTTCGCCCTGAACAGTTTTTGTTTCTACAATTTTCCATGCATATTTGCTATCTTTATCCCTGCTTTCTTCAAATTCATATAGAGTGTATAGTCCGTTTAGATCTTGTGTCACTGCTATCCCTTGAGTGTTACTCTTATTCAAGTATATGGATGGGATTATATCACCATATTTAAGCGGAATCTGTCTTCTAACATCGGATATGTTAAGGTCTGTATATTCGAGTTTCGTAAAGCCGACCATAGTTTCAATTTTTCTGTAACCGTTTAAATCAACCGCAAAAGCCTTCACCATTGTTTTGTCCCATTCTAAATAAAAGTTGTACATTTCTTTCAGTGCCATCTTTTCGTTATCGCTTTTTTTCGCCCAGGAATCACTGCCCATCCCTATGCCATCCCAGGTATCGCCGTTTCTTTTGAAAATGCGTAAGATATTTCTGCCATCTTTCTCCTTATAAGCAAAAACAATTTCTCTGCAGTCGTTTCTTAATAGGAGAATAGGCTCCGTTGCTCCTTCAGGAAGTTTTAAGCGATGGTCTACGTTAACAATTTTATCATATTGATTAATAATATCCTTATCTGTATAACCTTTAAGCTTACCGTTTAAAAATTGTTTTAATTCACTGTCCGTCCTGACCCTGTAATACTCCTGTTCGTCTATACTGTATGTTTGCTTGATATCCTGCCAAACAGCTTCCAGATTTTCACCATTTGTTCCGCCTGTTGCATTAGTTAGCATGATACTGCTAAAAATTAACAAGACAATCACTGATATAACCGACCATTTATACGAACTTTTTTTAAACAAGGAAATCATGGTTAGCCTCCTTTTTATTTGTGACTTATTCTCGATAATCCCAGCCATCCCGTAGACATGAGTACGCTTTGAAAAGTTTTCTAACAGTCGAATAATTGTCTGACCGTACTTTTTACATTCAACGGGGTCAATATACGACAGGGCAAGGGCATCACAAGCCAATTCACCATCCTGTTGCATACGGTAGAATGTATACCATAAAATTGGATTAAACCAATGAAGTATCGTCAGAAAGCTGGCTATACATGAAACAACAATATCTTTTCGCTTCAAATGCGCTATTTCGTGAAAAATTATGTATCGCAATTCATCATAGGTAAGTTGGTTTTTAATACCAGTAGGTAAAAGCAATTTGGTCTTTATAAACCCAAAAACTGCTGGCGTTCTAACTAAATCCGTATGTAGCGTGATTATATTTGCAGTTAATCCAACCCTGTTTTTAGCAAATGATACGAGATTCAAAATGCTTTCATCTGTACAAACCTGTTGCCTTTTTACTTTCCATTTAAAATGTAGAGTTATCAACAGAGTATAAAGTCCTAATAACACTACTCCTAACAACCATACAAAAAATGCCAGCATTAGGTAATTGGAAGCGTTATAATCACTGTTAGGCGTAGCTTCAGACGGAATTATACTCTCCAGGCTGGCATTTCGAAGTATCGAACTATTGTCCTGCATTTCCGAAAGTAATATTGTATCGCTTAAGCTGGTAATAGCACTCGTAGTTGAGTAGTGAGAGATATTGCTTATGAAGTTAAAAAGATTGAATACACTAAAGGTACTCTCGGGAGCATATGGTATCAAAAGCCTTACGAGTATCAAAACCCAAACGCAGTAATGCCACCTTACGCCCAACCTGTTTTTTAGCAACAATTTAAACAAAAGAATTATAACAGCTAAAACACTTGCCGTTACTGATGAATAAAGTACCCAGGTGAAAATGGATAGAAGAATATTCATATCTGCACCTTTTAACCTTTCTTCTTATCAAGAATAAGCTTCAACTCGTCAATATCTTCCTGTGATAGCTCACATTCCTTTATAAAATTAGCAAGCATAATGTTGGGGGAACCGCCGAACACACGCTTAAGAAATGATTGACTTTCCGCCTTTACACATTCGTTTTCTGATACCAAAGGATAATAATGGTAAGTCTTCTTATCCTTTTCATATACTTTATAGCCTATTGCCTCTTTATTCACCAATCGATTTATTAAGGTTTTAATAGTTTTTGGCTGCCAATCCGAAGTTTCCGAAAGCACCTCAACAACTCGATTTGCTGTACATGGAGCGTGAGCCCAAATAACTTTCATTATTTGCCATTCTGAGTCCGATATTTGAGGTATCTTTGACACTATTCATACACCTCCTATTACAATTGTAATCAATAATTGCATATTACACCTGTAATCCATATTTGTCAAGATATAAAAAATTTAGTTTTGTTAGTGTTTTAAATAAGGTATACTTTCTGGGAAACAAGTGTTCCGCGATATACAATGAATGCGTCAACTTTCCTTTTCGGCTTGTAATTTTTGAAATCAATTATAAATTTATTGTACCAAAACCAAGTGTCTTGTGTTGTCACTGAAATATCCGGCATTTTATTCAAATTATATGTTTTCTTGGCGAAATATAGTATAATGGTGTGGGGACATACGTCCCCTTTTGAAAATATCCGGTCATACTTGTAACTCGAAATACCTGCCGAGAGGAAGCTGATTTTTGTGATGGGGAAGAATAAAGTCGAAGTTAAAATAGCCGGTAAAGACTACGCTATAGTAGGTGCGGAATCTGAGGAGTATATTCAGAAAGTGGGCCTCTACATTGACAGGAAAATGAACGAGGTAATGCGGTCCAACAACAAGCTGAGCACATCTATGGCTGCTGTGCTTACTGCCATGAACGTAGCAGATGATTATTTCAAATGCCATGAAAGCGAATCGCTGTTAAAGAAGGAATTAAAAAAACTTCAAGAGGAATTTAGCGGGCTTAAGGAAGAAAAGAAAAAAGTTTCAGAAGAAAACTCTGTTATAAGCAGCAACAATTCAAACCTTCAACTGGAATTGGCCAAAAGGGAGGCCGAGCTTCGTGAAGTCAGGAATTCCCTGGATAAGGCGACACGGCCGGTTAATAGATAAAAATACTCTGTTATCGGGTTAATTTTGTATATAATTATAGCAATATACCTGAGATTCGCTTTTCATTATTATAAATGGTAAAAGCGTTTTTTTTCGGGCGTTACAGCAAATACTACAGCTCAAATTAAAAGAATTTTTCATGGAGAAAATATTATTATGGTTGATAGATTAAGGATGATTTTTTTATTTATAGATGGTTTAGGGCTTGGTGAAAGGGACATCGGCAGGAATCCCGTATATGCCGCCGATACTCCCAATCTGGACTATATTTTCAGTAAATATGACGTCATAGCCGCAGATGCGTCTTTGGGGGTACCTGGTCTGCCGCAGAGCGCAACCGGACAAACCGCCATTGTTACAGGGGTAAACGCGCCGATGCTTTTGGGAAGGCATCTGAATGCACAGCCTTCCGGCATGTTGAAAAACCTTATCAATGAGGATAATATTTTTAAAAGGCTTGTACAGGCAGGCTTCAAAGTAACAAATGCAAATGTGTACAGGCAGGAGTATCTGGATAAAATGAACGACCCTGCAGAGAGAAGATACAAGCCTTCCGTTTCCTCCGTAATGACCATGTCGGCCGGACTGCCCTTCAGAATGGTTGATGATTATAGAAACGGGAAAGGGATATATCATGATATCACCGGCAGAATCATTGCTGAAAGCGGATATGACGCAGAGATCATTACACCTGGGGAAGCAGCGTACAGGCTTTATTCCATAAGCAGGGAGAATGATTTCACTTTTTTTGAGCATTTTCTGACTGATATCATCGGGCATAAGATGGATATGGGTCTTGCCATAAAGGATATAGAACTGCTGGACGCCTTTATCGGAGGAATACTGAAGCTGGCTGATCCGCAAAAAGATATTATTTTTATAACCAGCGACCACGGAAATATTGAGGACATTTCGGTGAAAACACATACCATGAACAAAGTACCCGTTATTATCATTGGCGGTAACAACAAAAGCAGGACTGTCAGGATCCGGTCGTTGCTGGATATTATGCCTGCAGTGCTTGAAATATTCGGTTTGTGGGAGGTGAATGACAACCGGGATGGTAAATAATATTGAGCTCCTTGCGCCAGCCGGCGATTTTGATTCACTCCGTGCCGCAGTTGAAAATGGCGCCAATGCTGTGTATCTTGGCGGAAAGCTTTTTAATGCAAGGCAATTTGCCGGCAATTTCGATTTGCAGCAGTTGGGTGAAGCTTTGAATTATGCTCATATCAGAGGCGTTAATATATATCTGGCCATGAATACACTTGTCGCCGACAGCGAGATGAAGGATGCAGCCGGGTTTGCAGGTGAAGCGTATCTGGCAGGTATTGACGGTATTATCATCCAGGATATGGGATTTGCCGGCATTGTTAATAAAATGGTGCCCGACCTGCCATTGCATGCAAGCACACAAATGACTGTCCATAACCTGGAAGGGGTTAAAATCCTGGAGCATATGGGCTTTAAAAGAGTGGTCCTTGCCCGGGAGCTGACACTGGATGAAATAAGAAAGATAACTGACGGAACTTCTCTTGAAGTTGAAGTATTCATTCACGGCGCACTTTGCGTCTGCTATTCAGGTCAGTGTCTGATGAGCAGCATAATTGGCGGAAGGAGCGGCAACAGGGGTAAGTGCGCCCAGCCGTGCAGGCTGCCTTACATGCTGATGGAGGGTGGAAAGGGCTCCCCTGACAAAAGTGTGAACTCTGCGCAGTATTTATTGAGTCCCAGGGATCTTTGCACATTGCCTCAATTGGCTGAAATTGCATCATCCGGGGTTAAATCCCTTAAAATAGAGGGAAGGATGAAAAGCCCCGAATATGTAGCGACAGTAGTCAGAATATACAGAAAGTATCTGGATCTGATAGCCGGTCAAAATCTCCCGCCGTCCCGGGATTTCCCTGAAAATGATATTATGTATGGTCAGAAAACAGCAAAACAGGATCACTCCCCGCTTGCTTCAAATTTTAGTCCGGATGCAGCCGTTTTAACGCCGGATGCCGTAGATTTGCATGAACTGGCTCAGGTCTTCAACAGAGGGGGGTTTACCGGCGGATATATTGCAGGTAAAACAGGGCTGGATCTGATGTGCTATGAAAAGCCCAAGAACTGGGGGACGTTTCTTGGCGGGGTCATGTCATATAATCAGCCGGAAGGCACTATACGGGTTAAACTTGACGCAAACCTCGCCATTGGCGATGGAATAGAAGTGTGGAATGATGATAGCGAGAATCCCGGTACTATTGTTACTTTATTACGGATTAATGGGAAAAATGTCAAAGAAGCCGTCAAAGCGGATATTGTTGAAATAGGAAGCATCAGGGGCGAAATATCAAAAGGCTGCAAGGTTTACAAAACTTCAGACAAAAGGCTTCTTGACGCTGCTAGGGAATCCTTCCGGGGCAGGCCGCGAAAACTTGTAGGGTTAAAAGGTGAAGCTATCCTGAAAAAAGATATGCCTTTGATTTTGAAGGTGTATGATGAGGACGGAAACGAGGCTGCAGCAGAAGGTTCGATCCTGCCGGAAAAGGCTGTTAACATGCCGCTTACAAGGGAACGCCTTGCTGAGCAGCTGCGGAAAACAGGGGCGACCCCTTTTGAATTCCGGGAACTGGAAATCCGGCTGGAGGACGGTCTCTCCCTGCCCATCGGTGAAATAAATGATATAAGAAGAAAAGCTCTGGACGAGCTGGAGAAAAAAAGAATGGGGAAGTATTCCACAACCGGAAGTAGCGCAACCGGAAACGCAAGGGCAGTTATACCTCTTCCCTTTTCCACGAAACAACAGAACCGTCCCTGCGTTTCTCTGCCTTTCCCCTCTTTTTTGAAACAACAGAACCGTCCCTCTGATTCGCCCCGGATAGCATTATACTTTTTTGAATGGAACTCCGGCATGGATTATGCAAGCCTTGATGCAGACAGGATTTATATTCCTTTCAAGGCGCTGCTCAAGCTTGAGAATTCCGACAGGTTTTCTGCAATAAGAGAGAAGGGAACAGAAGTTTTCATATGGACTCCTTCTATTATCCGCGGGAATTACCTCAAGCTGATAAAAGAAAAGATGAAGAATCTGGATTCATTCAACATTGATGGAATTCTGGCAGGAAGCCCAAGCGTTAAAGAGCTATGGAAAAAAAAGATTTCCGCTGCAGAAAATAAAATAACCGCAGACAATTGGGAAGTTCCGAAATTGACAGATGACAGAAAATG
>VEPD01000102.1 GCA_012027035.1 Ruminiclostridium sp.
ACCAGATCGGCAAAAAACTGCTCGTAAAGTATTGGAAGGACTTCCCTGTACTTTTCCTTATCCTTTTTCAACTCCTCTCTAAGCCTCGATTCCTTATCCAGCTCCTCCCTGATCCTGGAGAACACCCTGTCGATTTCCTCAAAGTCGGAAGGCTTAAGGATATAATATTCCACACCGTATTCAATTGCCTTTTGAGCATACTCAAACTCTTTATAGCCGCTAATAATCACAACCTTTGCTTCAACAAGATTCTCAAAAACATACCTGGCAACCTCCAGACCTGATACTTCGGACATTTTTATATCCGTGAAGATAGTATCTACCTTGTTCTGTTTAAGGTACTCGATTGCTTCCCTGCCGTCTTCGAAGGACGCCGCAACTTCAAATCCAAGAGCCGCCCAGTTGATAAACTCACATAAACCTTTTCTTATCATTGCTTCATCGTCAATAATCACCAGTTTATACATACCACACTCTCCTAAATTTATCTGTAATCCACATGAAAACTTATTTACATAATTTATGAATTTTAAATATAATTGAATGAAATTTTCTAGTATCCGGCTGGTTCAATTAACATTTTATCATTTTTGAAACCCTGTTTCAACTATATAAATCATGGACGAATTGTCAGATTAAATAGATTATTATACCTTCTGTCAACATAAGAAATGTCAAATAAATATGATATTACATATACGTTTTCCCTACTCCTTGATGTCCTCTCCGGTAAATGCCTTTATATTATATGCAGCAAGGTAGAACACGTCATCCATTGTCAGCGCCTTCTTTTTCTTTAAACCCAGCTGCATGATATCATTTATATAACCCAGGCGGCATACTTTTTCATAGGAATTCTTTCCCTTTTCAGGCAAATCATATAGGGCTTCCAGAATCTCTGCAGCCTTATCCTTCGTTAACTCTTCCCTGCTGAACCACGGCCTCATCCTCCGGTCAAGGGCAAGGGAGTATTTATCGCTGTTCAATCTATATACGCCATTGAGCAGAAGAATTGCCAGATCTGCCTGCGTCGCCTGTTTATCAAAACTATAATTGTTGGTCAGGCCACCCGACACCAGTCCAAGGGAAAGAAGTTCTTTTAATGCCGGATATGCCCAGTTGGAAGCGTTTTTATCCTTTATATCCTTATCAGGCAGGTAAAAACCCTGCTTACTCATAAATTCGCGGAATGAAGCAATTTTCCCTGAGTCCTTTTCTCTGTCCATATCCGCTGGTTCCAGACCGTTGATCAGACACCATGCCGCTATGACTCCCGCCGAACCGCCTGTAGCTGTTGATGTTCCCAATGTGCCTGCACTTGAAGCAGCGAGTGAGGAATAGGATATTTTTGCACCGGTCATTAACAGATTATCCACTTCCGCAGTAATGAGACTTCCTATGGGAATACCGTATTGAACCGGATCACCGGCATAAATTGAACTCTGCCCGGCAAATTTCCCAATCTGGACCGGTAGCGACCCCATTGCTACGGTTTTGTCAAAATATGCATTCTCCAGCACCTCATTTACACCAAGTATGTATAAGCCCCTGAAATGACGGCCTTCCCTGATATATAATTCTTCAGCGGGCCGCTTAAACACCCATCCATCCAACTCCTCAAATTTTTGAGAAAGAAACAGTGCAAAGTTTTTTGCTTCCCTGACAGCAGTCTTATAGGCACTCTCCAGCTTTAGGGGATCCATTACGTCAATATTTACCATTTCGAGCCCCTGGACGATAATAGTATCATCGCTGATACCATGAATATAAAAATCACCAATACGCGTATTAATATCTACAGGTTCATATCCATCAAGCTTTTCATAAAAACCGGCGCTTTTTTCATTCAATTTTGCAGCCCCGAATCTATTTGTTCCTGCCATTTCGAAATTCAATCTCAAAGGAATATAGCTATCCTTGAGATTTAAATCTTCGGAACCGGTAACAAAAGGTACTCCGCAGGCCGCCAGCAACTCGCCGTTCCTGGTTGCGTCAATAAATATCCTGCCCGATACAGTGCTTGCCGTATCAGCTGCCGTGATATTCAACGCCTCCAGCTTGTACCGCCGTATTACAGGTAAATCCAGCTTTACGCCGTATCTGACTTCCAGATTTTTTTCATTCTTTACCAGATTGTTTACCGTCGACTCATAATCGATCGGTGAAAATCTCTTTCCCAGCTTATAATAAAATTCGGACAAAATACCCCCATTAAGGATCTTCTTATCCGCTCCAAATGGGAATTCGAAATCGGTTAAAAGGTTGCGTGAGACTATTCCGCCCAGATTGTCATGCTGTGAAAGCAAAAGCGTCCTTGCGCCCAGCCTGGCCGCCGATACAGCTGCGGCAATGCCGTCGGGTTCTTCGCCAAATACTACGACGTCGTACTCATCCCCGGTGCTTCCCGATCTATAGAACGCATATTTGTCCGCTTTATCGCCATTGGAAATTTTGTTGTCAAGTATGGGCTTCAATGCAAATTGATAAACCAGGAGAAAAACTCCAAGGGCTAATATAAGCCGGAAAACAAACTCTTTCTTCATATGCCCCCCAAATAATACAATAGTTTAATCTCAGGGGAATCCTCTTTCCGAACCCCGGGTACAGGAATCCCTTTGGATATTTATAAACTCCTGCGCCTAAAAAAAGAGAAAAACGCCGGCAAACCATACCCGCGTTTCAAATACTATGTACCTGCTTAAAACTCTTATTTCAAGCGCCTATTCCCCCTACCGGATATTCATATTATATATCGGTAAGTCCGAAGCTTATAGTTAGGGCTTCATTTACCCTGTCCATAAGTTCATCGTCAAGACGCCCGATTTTTTCCCGCAGACGCTTTTTATCTATTGTCCTTATCTGCTCCATCAATATGACAGAGTCCTTCAAAAGGCCATATTCCTGTGCGCTTATCTCAATGTGCGTAGGTAACTTCGCCTTGTTTATCTGAGAGGTTATGGCCGCTGCAATTACAGTCGGGCTGTATTTGTTACCGATATCGTTCTGAACCACCAGAACAGGCCGTACACCCCCCTGCTCCGAGCCTATCACTGGACTGAGGTCCGCATAAAAAATATCTCCGCGCTTTATCAACACTATTATTCCAACTCCCCAAGCCGTTCTTCATAAATTTGCTGTTGGTCACAGTCCGCATCATAACATACTTCTGCAAGTTTAATATTGATTTCGGCCATTTCAAGATAGCCCTTTTTCATCCTGTCCATGATCTGGATCTTTCTCTTTTCCCTAATATAAAGCCTCATGGCTTCTCTGACAAACTCGCTCCTGTTGGTTCTTTCAACAGATACAATATTGTCAATTTCCTTCAATAAATTGTCCGGAAGACTTATTAATATTTTTCGCAATTCCGCCAAAATTAAAACCCCCACTTTCATTTTATGGGTGAAGTTTATAAGGAAAAACAATCCAACCATTTACGACCCTGCAGCAAAACAGCATAAAAACGCTCTTAAGATATTTTTGCTTGGCAATGGTCAAATTATGTAGAGGAACTACCCTCAAATGTATTTATTTGTTTAATGCCCTTATTTTAATGCCTATAGTATATATACAATTATATATATACGAATATTCCTGGTCAAATTAAAATTTCATTACGGCAGGGTTGGGGGAATGCCTAAATCAAATAATTCAACACCTTGCATATCGTGCCGTTCTGTATATATACCCTCGGTATCCTTTTACCGATAATGCACAATACTTCATAGCTTATGGTCCCTATAGCCGCTGCGACTTCGCCTACGCTTATTTCCCCGTGTCCCTGCCGTCCGAAAAGCACAGCCTCGTCTCCTACGGCTACAGGACGCTTTACATCCGTAATGTCGATCATACATTGATCCATACAAATTCTGCCGACTACAGGTACTTTTTCTCCATTAACAAGCACCTGCCCCTTATTGGATAGGAGTCTGGTATATCCGTCGGCATAGCCTATGGATATGGTGGCTATTCTGCTTTCCCTCACAGTCTTGAAGGTTCTGCCGTAGCTGATGCAGGTGTCTCTTTCCACATCCTTGGCCAGTATGACATTTGCCTTGAGGGTCATGGCCGGCTTGAGGCTGATTTTGCTCTTGTCAACCTCATCTGAAGGGTAGATGCCGTATAGAATAATGCCGGGCCTTACCATATCGAGATGCATTTCAGGATATTCGATAATCCCGGCGCTGTTGCAAACATGTTTCACGGGTATATGAACGCCCACTCTGCTCAATTCGCTGCATATGCTCATAAACTTCTCAAACTGCATTTTTGTATAGCTTCCATCCTTTTCATCCGCAGAAGCGAAATGGGTGAAAAGGCCTTCGACAATAATATTCGGCAGTCTGCTTATTTCCAGCACGTTTTTGACGGCGCTGTAGCCCGGCATGAAACCCACCCTGGTCATGCCGGTATCCACCTTGACATGTATCCTGATATTCCTTCCGAGCTTTATGGCTGCTTTCGAAAGTGCTATTGCGAGATCATGGCTGAAAACGGTCTGGGTGACCTCGTTTAGTATGATTTCCTCTGCTCTGACCGGATCAGTATAGCTAAGGATCAGTATGGGCACGTCTATCCCCAGCCTGCGCAGCTGTATTGCCTCGTCCAGCATAGAAACAGCCAGCTGTGTGACCCCGTTGTCAAGCATGGTCCTTACGGTTTCCATCACGCCGTGCCCATAGGCGTCTGCTTTGACGGCGCCCATTATTTCGGCTCTTTTACTTGTTATCCTTCTGATTTCACGCACGTTATGGGCTATTGCATCAAGATCTATCTCAGCCCATGCGCGGTTCAGCTTGTAATCCATCGTCCCTCCGACCCCGTTCATAACAATGCACTTGATACTTAGGGCTTGGCTGCAATCTCTTTTATAACATACGGCAGCTCTTCAATTATATCACTTGCAATCATGCCGTGCATACCTTTTTTCCCGGCGGCCGCATCTCCGGCAAGGCCATGAAGGTATACTCCTGCAACAGCGGCGTCCGACAGTTTCACTCCCTGACCCGCCAAAGATGCTATAATACCCGTGAGCACATCTCCTGCGCCGCCGGTAGCCATACCCGGGTTTCCGGTTGTATTGACATATATGGTCCCGTCGGGCAGTGCAACCACTGTTCCCGAGCCTTTCAGCACAACAGTGACGCCATACTGTTCAGCAAAGTCTGCAGCCACCTTCAGTCTGTCATTCTGAACCTCCCTGATGCTCAAACCGGTAAGCCTTGCCATTTCTCCGGGATGCGGAGTGATAACGGCATCGGCATTACACTCCTTTAACATGGAGATATCCCTAGACGCCGCGTTTAACGCATCCGCGTCAAGAACCAGCGGTATGCGGGTTCTCTTGATAACATTTCGTACAACTTCAACAATTTCATCATTAACCGACAGTCCCGGCCCTATGGCTGCGGCATCCATTCTGTTCACGGCCTCTATGATCCGGGCACTGCCGGCAGCAGACAGGCTTCCGCCGCCATTATCCTGCAAAGCAATGATTATCGGTTCAGTAAGCTTGGTACTGTAAACCGTACTTAAGCCGGCAGGTACGCCCACATATACAAGTCCGGCTCCCGAGCGCATAGCGGCATTGGCACATAAACAGCCCGAGCCCGTCATCCCTATGGAGCCGGTGATTATTATGACTTTCCCGTAATCCCCCTTGCTGCTGTCCTTGAATCTTATCGGCATTATACTTGAAATGAGCTGTTTATCAATAGCACATCTGTTAATATTTAACATTATTTCCCTTACCCACCAGTATCAGTATTTTTTGAAGCTCCATGCTTTAAAAAAACTTTCTATCAAGCCTTTCCAGTTCTTCTCCGCCCAACAGGTCATGGAAATATGAATAAATGTCAGTGTCATCCTGGGACAGAGATTCCTTTTCATCTATATATGCCTTCAGCTTGCCGCGTTCTTCCTCAATCAGCTTTTCCAGTTCCTCTACGCGCTTTCTGCCGGATCTCATCTTGAAATATATAATGTTGACGGTGTGTTCCAGAAGCTCAAGATTTGCCTCCTTTTTCCTGTCCGGAAGGGTATCAAGCTTTTCCTCGATCTTCTTAAACCTTTCATTTATCCGATTAATCTCTTTTTCGCAGAATCCCATTTCCTTGATTGCATCCGGGTCCTTTTTCTCGAATACCGCCGGTGTAAGCTTAATGATCCTGTCCATATGATTCTTCTTGCTTATGGCGATTTCCCTGGCTTCAGCAGTCAGCCTGGCTTCCTCTTTGATGCTGTCTTTCAGCTTTTTCTCGGCAGCAGATATCTGCGGCGATTTCTGCGTAGTTTCAAAAAGCTTGTTCCACCGTTCGTCAAGTATAAGAAGGGAAATATCGTTTTTTCTAAGCACCTTACTGTCAAAGCCAGCCTTCCGCCTTCTCTTCAGAAAATCAAACATATAAACCTCGCATCATGAAAATCCTATCGTTTAATATATCGGCTGATAGCAAAGTTATATTAAATGAGAATCTGTCATATGTTCCGTTCCGGCCTTTCATCATAAGCCAGTTTCAACGCTGCGGTCACAAGCCCCACAACAGCCCAGAATATGAGCATGACCCTGGCGTAGAACCATACATATTCGAAAAGGCTTACCACAAGTATCCCCGAGATGGAAGCGGCTCCTGCAACAAGTATATTGGCTATTATCGGATCTCCGGATCTTTTTATTGATTTTACCGCTTTTTTTATTAATCCCAGTATATAGCCGATAAATGCCAGGGCGCCGATAACTCCGGTCTCCATACATATCTGCAGATACACATTGTGGCTATGGATCGGAGCTTGTTTCGTGTACTGGTACAGATTTTGGCCCATTTTCACAAATACATCATTCCCCAGGCCCAGTCCTGTAAACCAGTAATCTTTTATCATAGGCCAGATGGTTTTGTATATATCTATCCTGTACATTATGGAATCATCAGCAGTCGGGTTGAATAGTGTCATTGCCCGCCGGTATATGGATTGCGGCAGAAATGGAAATGCCAGTATACCGGCAACGATAAGCAGGGGTACAATAGCCTTTTTTTTCAAAAATGTGAATACCAGAATTGCTATAACAATGCCTATCCATGATGATCTGGAACCTGTAAAGGATAATGCAACCAATGAAGGCGCCGCCAGAGCCAGAAAAAGCAATTTTTTCAAAATACCCTTTGAATAAAATATAACGGCGGCATAAAAAGGCAGCAGCATAATCAGTATTTCAGCAAAATTATTGGAGTTGTCAAAAGCAGAATATACTCTTCCAAGCATACCTTCATTTAAATCCAGATCTACCTGCGAAGGTATCAGCGGCACTCCTTTTATCTCCTGCCAGATACCGTACAATCCGCTCATGGTAAGTCCGACAAGAATTATTTCTATCGTATCCGCAAGTTGTTCCGAATTTTTAACTGAACTGGCAAGGAGAAGTACAAGCAGAAAGCAGGTAAGGTAGAAAGCCAGAAATCTCAGGCTCAAATCAGGATAAAGTGAAAATACCTCCGCCAGCACAACTGCAACTAAAAATATGAAGAAAAAAAGGTCAAATGCCTTGAGAAAAAACTTCACTTTGCTGTCCGTTATAGTTTTCAGAATAAACAAAAGCAAAATTGCAAGCACAACCGCCGTATTGTATTTATTGAGCCAGAAATCATGAGGAACAACCAGCGCAATGAAGAGGAACAGCGAGATAAGTATATGCAGATTGTCAGTTATCTTATTGTACAATTTATAAGCAAAGCTTCCTTCAAATACAGCCCGCTTTCCGGCAAATAAGCCGCCAAGCAAAATATGCGGCATGTTCATAAGTCTTTCAAACAGCCTGTATATGGAACTTTCCTTTAAAATATCCATTGAACGGCTGTCGTCCCGACCAAGAAAGCCGAAAATCCTGCTGGATGAAAACAGCAGCATGGACTTTCTTCCCAACCACTGTAATATCTTATGAATATAACTATATTTCCATAATATGGTTACGAATCCGGCGAATCTGGCAAGACCGGCAAGTACAAAACTATCATAATACACAGCCTTTACCCCTTTATTTTACTAATACTCTGGACTCTTGCATAAACAGCCGTATTTCCGACCCTTATTTCAAGAAGATTATACACATAATATTCCTTGTTGTTAAATGTTACTCCAGTATCCTGATACCTGCCATTGCCTTCCACTATAATCTTGAGGGATGCATAGCCTTCCTTGGAGGATTTGACCATCTTGCCATCCGCATTTGCAGCGTAGTATATATCAGGACCCAATGCCACTTCCTTCACCTTGCCGAAAACCCCATCCGTAAGCCTGTCCTTTACGAGGTCGCCGGGGTTTATTGCTTCCCCTGCATATTTTGGTATGTCCTCCGAGAAAAAGGTGAGTTCTATTTTGTCAGGCTTTACAAAAGCAGAAATAGTATTCGACCTGCCGAATTTGTAGTAAGCGCCGGCTATACCCGCCAATACAAGGCATACCACCAAAATATCAATTATACTGATTTTCCCGAACAGCTTCCCTTTATCGTCAATAATCACGACATCAGCTCCTTTGTATCATTATTTTATATAATTTGCATTTCC
>VEPD01000431.1 GCA_012027035.1 Ruminiclostridium sp.
CAGATAACATGAATATAAGGGAGTTTAAAGAGCTTGAGGAATTCAAGCAAAAATTTTTTACTATGGCGGTTGTCCATATTGAAACATCTAAAATTGACTGTTATGAAGATTATACAGATTTCAGAAGAAATAGGGACCGGCTGAAACAGAAAATGTTGAATTATGCCATGAAAGAAAACGGGGTCCTTATTTGTGATAATTTGAAAGATAGTACGGAGTTATTTGTTATATTAAACGGGAATAGCAAAGCAGCAATTCACGAAATTGCCGATAATTTTCTTCTGAGGCTGTATGGTCTGATCGTCAAAGATGAAGCCATCAGCATAACTATTGGGAAAAGTGATATAGTTGATGATATTTCAGGATTTTCACTTATGTACAAGCATGCATCTTCGGCATTGGACCAGAGATATAAATATGGAGGCAATCATATTTATTTTTACAGTAAGACGGAAAAGACGGAAGATATAGGGACCATCCAGTTATTGCGTTCCCTTGCAGTCTGTCTCGATCAGGATGACTTAACAAAAGTAAAGAGCGGTGCAAAGCAGATCATTGAGAAGATATTTTCATCTGACTATCTTGCATCCCGGTCGAAATACGAAATTCAAATGCTGTTTAACCAGATCATCAATGAAATAGTAAAATTTTCATTAAAACACGAAGTCGAATTGAATGAACATATAAAATTCGAGGTGATATCCGGTGAGATTATCAGCAGCTTTAATAGGAATAAGGAATTCATAGAGTTCCTGATGAAATTGCTTTCTGATATTATTGATAGAGGAAGTCTGAGCGGGATAGACACCCGAACCCTTATACAATTTATTAAGCGGGAGATAGACAGGAATTTCAGCCGGGATATCACATTGGATTATATATCAAGAAAATACGGAATCAGCTCTAAATATTTTTCTGCGTTGTTTAAAAAAGAAGTGGGCATGAACTTTATTGATTATCTGAATCAAATCAGGATTGAAGAATCCAAAATACTGCTGGATGGTTCCGAGATCAGCATAAGCGACATCGCTGAATCTGTCGGGTATAAGTATATTCATTATTTTTACAAGCTGTTTAAGCGTATGACCGGTGTTACTCCGATGGAATACCGGAATTACAGGAGAAAATAATCTCAGCAGGCATGGTATGTGGAAAGAATGTAATGCTATTCTGGAATATGTGTATTATATCAGTAAATCCTTCTTTGATATAATTTGATTAAAGTGATAAGACAAGTTGTCATAAATAGTTTTTCAAGCAATCTTGATCAGTTCGGGAGGATTGGCTATGGCTGTATTGCCGGTGTTGAACAAATCCAGGAATGTTGCCTTGAATAGGACCAGATTATATATAAAATATAAATATTTATTTATTTTGATGATCCCGGGAATATGTGCGCTTCTTCTATTCTCTTATTACCCGATGTATGGCGTTATACTGGCCTTCAAGGAGTATAAGCTCGGGGATGGGATATTCGGAAGCCAGTGGGCGGACATGTACGGCTTAAAGCATTTTATACGCGTATTCCAATTGGAGGGGGTCAGGAGAGCCGTAGCCAACAGCTTTATCATCAGTATGTACAGCCTTGCGGTGGGTTTCCCGGCAGTGATCCTCTTTGCGCTGTTTTTGAATGAAATCAAGCGGGAAGGACTGAAAAGAAGAATCCAGACCATCAGCTACCTGCCGAATTTTCTGTCCTGGGTGGCGGTTTCCAGCCTGGTCATCGACGTTTTATCCCCCTCGCATGGGATTCTGAATGCGATCCTGAATTTCTTCACCGGCCAGAATATTTATTTTCTTACCAGACCGGAATATTTTCGTACTATCATTGTATTTTCAGGGTTATGGAAAGGGATCGGATGGGGATCTATTATTTATCTAGCAATGATAGCGAATGCAAACATTGAATTGTATGACGCCGCTATCGTCGACGGCGCCGGCAGAATCCGGCAGGCCATCCATGTAACCATCCCCGCCATGTTTCCGATCATATCAATCGGTTTGATCATGAGTCTGTCCGGAATCCTCAACGGCGGAGATTTCGAGCAGATTTTCAATCTGGTCAACAGCCAGACGCTGCCGGTGGGGGACGTCATGTCCATCTATATCTTCCGGGTCGGGCTGGGCAGCTATGAATACAGCTTCGGTACGGCGCTCGGGCTGGTGAACACAACAGTGGGCATTCTTCTTCTGGCCATCGCCAACAAGGTCGCGAAGCGGGTCAGCGAATATACTTTATGGTAGGGATTATTTTGAAAAGGGGTATCGTCGTGGGGAAAACAAAAAAAAGCATCGGAAGCAAAATCTTTGACATTTGTAACATCACTTTGTTTGTGCTGTTCTGCATTACCATCCTTTATCCCATTTACGAGATTGTGGTGAATTCGTTCAGCACCGAAACGGAGATTGTAGGGAAGGGGTTCCGGCTGATGCCGTACAAGTGGTATTTCACCAACTGGAAAATCATTTTGAGTTCGGCTTTATTATGGAAGTCCTTTTATAATTCCGTCTATGTTACTGTCTTAGCCAGCCTGTACAGCATGTTTCTCAGCGCGACCTATGCATACCCGTTATCCCGGAAGGATCTGCCCGACAGGAATTTCTGGACGTTCTTCCTGGTATTCACCATGTTTTTCAGCGGCGGGCTGATCCCCTATTACCTTCTGATGAACAGCCTTAAGCTGGTGAATACCCTGCTGGTCCTGATTATCGGAAGCATCAACGTATGGAATACCCTGATTATGAGAAACTATTTCATGACCATCCCCGACAGCCTGCAGGAAAGCGCAAAAATCGACGGGGCTAGCGAGATTACGATCTTACGGATGGTGGTGCTTCCGTTGTCGCTGCCGGTGTTGGCTACTGTACTGCTGTGGAATCTTGTGGCAAACTGGAATTCCTGGGTATCGTGTTTGATTTATGTCAATGATCCCAATAAACAGGTAGTGCAGATTGTCCTGCAAAATATCTTCAGGGAGAGGACCTTCAACATTTTATCCGAAAATACGCAGAATGTTTATGATGCGCTGCGGGATACAGACCCGAAACAATCCATCACTAATTACGGATTAAGGGACGCTACGTTTATATTTGTCACATTGCCCATACTTGCAAGCTACCCGTTTTTACAGAAATATTTTGTTAAAGGCATCATGATCGGTTCATTAAAGGGTTAAGGTGTTAAGAGAAGAGGATTCTCATAACATAAAAAAATTAAAAGGAGTGGGAAAAAATGTTAAAAAGTAGGACTTGTGCCCTTATACTCGTGCTTGTTTTTTCAATAAGCATGGTATTTGCAGGATGCGGCACTAGTACAAAGGATGGCGGAAACACGGGAACAACGGCAGCGGCCACAGAAGCGACCACAAAGGCGGATGTTATACCAGAAATCAGCATTGCAACCACAGATTCGCGTGATTACGGCATCATCGACGGTACGCCCGTACAACTGTATCTCGAAGACAAGTACAAGGTGAAGTTTAAGATCGTCAGAATCCCGGCCGATCAAAGGGCTGCAAAAATCGGACTTCTGGTTGCTGCCAACGACATGCCGGATGTTCTGAAAGTAAACGGCGGAAGCGGCGCGGATCCGAGCGATTTGTCCTTCATCGGATTATTCGCCCAGAATGCTATCGGCGAAATAAAGAAGGAGGACATCCAGAAATACGCCCCCAAGAGCTATGCTGCTATTGAACAGATGGCCAAGGATTACAAATACGATCCCTATTTTGCAACGACCATGACCGACGGCAAAAACTACGGCCTGCCCGCCCCGTGGGTAACCGGAAGGACTCCGGATTACACCTATGTAAGGGTCTGGCGTCTGGACCTGTTGAAGGGACTGGGATTTAACGAAGCTCCGAAGACGATCGCGGATATGGAAGCCATCGGGGCGGCGCAGAAGGCGAAAAATTCCAAGGTTTACATGATGAGCGGAACAGGAAAAGACGCCTACAATCAGGTCTTTACAGACATCTACGGCGCATACGGCTACGATCTGGACAGATGGGTCTATAAAGATGGAAAAATCCAATATACCAGCATTATGCCGGAAACCAAGGAAGCAGTGGCGTTAATCGCAAGCTGGTACAAAAAAGGATATGTGGATCCCGAATGGCTTACCACCGGTTGGGACGATGCATACAAAATGATTCAGACCGGAGACGTCCTTTCATTCTCCTGGGGCCATATGAACTATGCAGTCCCCAGCACCACAATAGAAAACGCATATAAGCTGGCAAAGAATATCAATCCCAACGCGGAAATCGTCGCCTCTCCATGGGTCAAGGGACCCAGCGGGAAAGCCGGCTGGCCGGGCGCTTCTCCGTATAACAGCAAGGGAGGAAAGGTTTTCTCCAAAGCGATGGCGGCAGACCCTGTAAAAGTACAAAAATATCTTGAAATGGTGGATGGTTACAACTTTGACGACGACACCTACCTGACCGTTAAGTACGGCATTAAAGGGACACATTGGAATCTGGATCCCGAAAAGGGTCCGACCTATGTGGATGAAAAATACGGCAAGCAGGAAGAACAAGTGCATGTAGGCAACGCCGGATATTTTGATTTTGCGTTTGACCTGACGGATGTCATCGTTCCGATGCAAAAGAAATATGAGCCGAAATGGCTCCAGGAATGGAGGGCAATTGACAAGGCATTTGCCGGAAAATTCCCGGATGTATTCAATCTGGACAACATGTATGCAGGCGCCGATATTACTCCGACTCCCATTGAGTTGAAGAATGCAACGACGCAGATACAGACGCTTCCCAGGGAGTATATCGATGCGATTATCCTCGGATCCAAGCCCATCAGCGCATTTGACGAAATGGTGCAGAAATGGCTGGACGGAGGCGGACAGAAGCTACTGGATTTCCGCAACAAAGAGGATCTGAAATACTTCAAGTAAGCAATACCTGAAGAAAAATGTATTGAATTGAGTGCGGATATGGTTGGGATGTATCTTCAATCCCAACCATATCCATATATTTTTACACAGAAATTTTTAATTCTCCCGGGATATTCCTGTACCCGGGGTTTAGAAAGGGTACCGGATGAAAAACAGAGATAGAATCATTCACACGGTTTTAGGAAAAAATATTGACCGGCTGCCGTTTTTTTTCTACTTTGGTCCCTGGGGCGAAACCATAGAAAGATGGAGAAAAGAAGGCCTATCTCAGGATAAGGAAGGCTTTGAAGAATTTGGCTTTGATTCCGGAATCGAAGTGGTCGGCGTTCATCTGGGTTACAGCCCGGATTTCGGATATACGCAGATTGAAGACAAGGGTGATACTCTTATTGTAAGGGATCAATACGGGATTTTAAAGGAAATCAGGAAAAACGGATCCTCAATACCGCGGTTTATAGAATACCCTGTAAAAACAGCTGCCGATTGGGAAGAGCTTAAAAAGAGGCTGGATCCGGAAAGTCCGCAGAGATTTCCGGACAACTGGAACATATTGAAAGAAAAATACAACAGGGAAGATAAAGCCATTCAGCTGGGTTCATGGCCGTATGGGCTGTTTGGTACGCTCAGGGATATGATGGGTGTGGAGGAGCTGCTGGTTTCGTTCTACGAACAGCCTGAACTGATCCGTGACATGATGGATTATCTGACGGATTTCTGGATTGCCATTTATGAAAAGGTGTGCAGGGATGTGAAGGTTGACTGCATCCATATGTGGGAAGATATGTCGGGAAGGAATGGATCTCTGATTTCACCCGGTATGGTGCGGGAATTTATGATGCCCAATTATAAAAAAATAAAGAGGTTTGCAGAAAAGAACGATATCCCTGTTTTTTCATTGGATACGGACGGGGATTGTTCGGAACTTGTTCCTTTATACATGGAATGCGGAATTAATCTGGTCATGCCGTTTGAGGTTGCCGCAGGCTGCGATATTACGGGATATAGAAGAAAATATCAGGAACTCTGTATTATGGGCGGGATTGACAAGCGTGAAATTGCAAAAGGAAAGGAAGCCATTGACAGGGAACTGGGAAGGATCAGCGAAATGTTTGATCATGGCAGGTATATCGCTGCTTTGGATCATCTGGTCCATCCGGAGATATCCTGGGCGGATTTTAATTATTTTGTCAATCGGCTGAAAGAAATGATCGGAGTTCATTAAGATAAATTTAAGTTTATTAGTACTACAGCGAAACATTTTAATTATCCTTACAGAAATAACGCGTTAAAGCGTTCGCGATATTTCTGTAAGGCGCATAAATGCCGATAAATTAATGTTTGTTTCGCTGTAGTATTAGAAAGATTTGAGTAATGAAGATAAATTCAATGGATATCTGGAGGTGGAAAAATGAGCGAAGAAAAAATGCAGAATGAACAAATTGCCAAAACCAGCGGTTTTGACGGAAGACCGCTCAGGCAAAGATTCAATACGGTACAGGGGTATCCCGGATCAGGGGTATGGTATACATTTACGGATGCAGACGTAGACGGGGTGAATGACCTTGCAGTTGAAAATGAGCATTACCAGGTCATATTGCTTGGGAGCTACCCGGGCATCAGCTCGTATAAGAGCAAAATGAATCCGCAGGTACCGTATTTTGAGACCCTTGAGCCGGAATCAGGCGCGGTTGGCAATTTGAAGGGGGCTGTGATCGGCGAGGAGATGTATTATGCTCAAAAAGCTGATGATGTGGGTTGGGACGGGACTTTGGATTATTCGGGAAAAGTGGAAAGGTATCCATGGTGGGACGCAATTGTAAAGCTTTATACCCCGATGCGTAAAATAGACGACACGCGCAAAGTAAGCTTCAGCATCACGGAATATGACGGAGTGCTGCATGTGGTGCAGACCGCAGCTTTTTCTCCGGAGCATGAGCCGATCATAAAAATAGAATACCATTATGTTTTTTCTCCCGGTGATAAAGCCATTTACTGGTATAATTCAAGAAAATTCGGGAAAATAGACGCGCCCATCGGTGAAACGACCCGGGTCGGCAGAGTCAACCAGGCTGGTAAGGTACCGGTAGGATGGGCTATACCGTGCAATAAGTGGGATTGCTATGACTCTTATTACTGGAATAAGGAGTTTAGCGGATTATGCCCGGGAGATCCATGGAAGCTATGGATGGACCACACCGAAAGGGAACTGCCCTGGATGGAGGCATATGAAGCGCCGCCGGAAAGGCTCATGTTCTATTATGATTCCCGCGGCGTCTATGGCGGAAACGGCGCCATCGTATTTCCCGGCTGGGTTGCAAACGTGCCGCATATACTGAATTCCATGAGCAGGCAATACCGCGGATGGTGGCGGATAGACGACCTTACCAGAGAGGATAAGCTTGTTCCGGGACAGGAAGTTCACGGGGGTTTATGCGCCTGCATCATGGCAGGTCCCGAAGATCCGGTGAATGAGGCGAAGCAGATCGTGTCAGGGTTGATTGATACAATGGTCCTGAAAATGCCGCCGGAGGTGCAGGCCTCTACTGTTCTGAAAAAAAGCGAAGGGGGAATTACAGCCTATATACTGAATCCCCGGCCGGAGCATTATATGGGAGCATTAAGTTTTAACAGCCTTGAAGAGTGCGGCCTTCAATGCGAAGAGGAATATCTGATTGAATCCTTTGTGCCCAAAACCGGGCAATGGCTCTTAATGGGGAGTATGAGGGGATCGGCGATGGAGACCGAAAGCATTCTGCTTTCAATCAAGCCCGGTGAAATGTGTTATGTCCGCATTAGAATATCGAATTAAGTTATTTTACCAAATATGAATTAATTGAGGTGGATAAAAATGGTTGCAATTGAAAATAGCAATGGTCAAATAATTGTAAAAAGTGATATGTACTGCTTAAAATATGATAAGGAAAACCCTTGTTTTATCAGTGTTGAATCGAATGACGGAGGTATAAAGGCGGATTTGTTCATACCCTCCGGTTTTAATACAACTGAAGGATCCGATATTACCGAATCGGTAAGCGAGCCGTCTGTTACCAGGGAGTCCGGGTGCGTTGAGCTCTGCTTCACAGTAAAGAGCAGGATATGGCAGGAGAAGAAGTGCATCTTCCGGTGCGGCGGCCAGATCCTGGAATATTATACGCAGATCGATGGAGAAGGTTCACTGGATGAAGGAAATTTCTTTCAGGGATATACCGCCTTTACAATAGCGCAGGAAGACGGTCCGCAATTGGATTACCGCTCAAAAAAGCCTGCATCCGTAGCAGGGGCGTTTACACAGGCTTCTGTTCCCGGATTTAAAACCATATTCAATCCCCAACCCAATCATGAGATGAAGCAGCATTTCTGGTTCGGCGAATACAGCGTACTTCTTGGTTCTTCGGATAGCAGCTATCTGGGGCATCAGTTCCACGGCGGATGCTGGCAGCTGGTGCCGTCTCCCTTATGCTACGCCGTATCAGGGGAAGATACGGATCATTGGATGACCCTGGGATTGGGAGTCAAACCCGGACAATATAATTTCACAGCCTATGAATACATCGGCGGCCTTACTTTCGGCCTTAACCTTGCCTATGAAGGACATACAAGAGTGAAAGGAAACTGGGAGTCGCCTCATATCATTTTTTCCTTTGCGGAGGGAGAATATGAAGCACTGGAGAAATATGTAAGTGTATTGCACGACCGGGGATATGTTCACTTTCCTGAGCGGAAGGCTGCTGATTGGTGGAAACGTCCCATTGTATGCGGATGGGGTTATGAGTGCTATGTCCGCACCCAGTTGACGACTGTGCCGCCTCCGCATTATGCGACACAGAGCAATTATGAGCATATTGCAGGAGTATTGGAGAAGCAGGGCATCAAACCCGGTATGCTTGTTATAGACGACAAGTGGCAAACCTATTATGGTGATCCGTACCCGGATATTGGCAAATGGCTGGACATGAGAGGCTTTATCGAATCGCAGCACAAGAAGGATATCCGAGTGCTTTTATGGCTTAAGTTCTGGGACTGTGAAGGGGTTCCGGCTGTGGAATGCGTCACCGATGAGAATGGGAACGCAGTCACGGTTGATCCTTCAAACCCTGCATATGAAAAAAGATTGAGAGCAGCCATTCGCAATATGTTATCCAGCGAAGAAGGATGTCTGAATGCGGACGGATTCAAGCTGGATTCCATATGCTGCACTCCGACAGGGAAGAAGCTGAAGGCATACGGCGAAATATGGGGTATAGAGCTTTTAAAAAAGCTGTATGATATTATTTATGATGAAGCGAAGAAAGTCAAGCCGGATGCTTATATCATGGCGCATTCCCCCAATCCGTATTTTGCGGATGTTATCGACGTATTGCGGTTAAATGATATCCATCATGCGGATGAGCAAATCATAAAAAGGATGACGCACCGGGCGAAAATCGCCAGGATCGCATGCCCGGACTGGCTGATTGATACGGACAACTGGCCGATCCCAAACAGGAAGACATGGATGGAGTACATGCGCAAGCAGCCTGAGCTTGGGATTCCTTCTTTGTATTATATTGATTATATAGATATTTCCGGCGAAAAGATAACTGAGGAGGATTATAAAGAAATCCGCCAGATCTGGGACGGATATGAGAAGGAAATAAAGAAATGAATATGGCAATGGGCTGAAATGTATTCCGATGGAAAA
>VEPD01000278.1 GCA_012027035.1 Ruminiclostridium sp.
GAAAGTGGAGCAAGAGCTGCTTTAGAGACATTTCCCCGCGCGACATCTTTCCGATGCTATCGAAATTTTGTTGGAACATGAGTTTTTGCGGTAGAATCAAGTTTGAATTATTGGAAGACGGAGGCGAAAGATATGGATAAGGTAATAGGATTCATAGGTTTGGGTATAATGGGTAAACCAATGGCAAAAAACCTCTTAAAGGCAGGGTATAATCTTGTTGTGCACGATGTGAACCGCGCTGTAGTGAAAGAGCTGGTGGAAGCAGGGGCGGAAGAGGGTTTCTCTTCAAAGGATATAGCGCAGAAATCCGATATAATAATTACAATGCTTCCCAATTCACCCCATGTCAAAGATGTAATTCTCGGGAAGGACGGTGTCCTGGAAGGTGCAAGACCGGGTACGATCATTATAGACATGAGTTCAATCGCCCCGCTCGTTTCTAAAGAAGTAGCCCTTAAAGCCAAAGAAAAGGGCGTAGTAATGATAGACGCTCCTGTAAGCGGCGGAGAGCCAAAAGCCGTTCAAGGTACGCTTGCTATTATGGCAGGCGGCCCCGAGGATGTTTTCGATCAGGTAAAGGATATACTGCTTAAAATGGGCTCATCGGCAATACTTGTCGGCGATATAGGCAGCGGTAATGTAGCAAAGCTCGCGAACCAGGTCATTGTGGCTCTGAATATAGCGGCAATGTCCGAGGCAATGGTCCTTGCCGCCAAAGCAGGAGTTGATCCTGAAAAGGTTTATAATGCCATAAGAGGCGGTCTGGCCGGAAGCACAGTATTGGATGCAAAGGTTCCAATGGTTTTGAATGGCAACTTCAAACCGGGATTCAGGATAGAACTCCATATAAAGGATTTGATGAACGCACTGGATACCGCACACGAGGTGGGAGTTCCCATGCCGCTTTCAAGCCAGGTCATGGAGTTCATGCAGGCTTTGAAGGTGGAAGGGGAGGCGGGAAATGACCATGGCGGACTGATCCGGTTTTACGAGAGACTGGCGGGAGTAGAAGTCAGAAAGAATCATGGAGGTTAGCATGAAAGACTTCGGTCTTTCATCACTTTTTGTGCGTTGAGCACAGCGAAAGGAATGTATGTTAAAATGGCTAAGGAAATAACTCTGCCCAAACTTGGAGTGACCATGGAAGAGGGCATGATTAACAAGTGGTACAAAAAAGAAGGAGACTATATAAAAGCCGGAGACATTATTTATGAAATCGAGACCGATAAAACGTCCATGGAGGTTGAGTCAAAAGAGTCGGGATATCTGAAGAAAATCGTGGTGAAGGAAGGGGAGTCAATCCCGGTTACTACGGTGATAGCTATACTCGGTGAGGCGGATGAAGAAATAGCTGTTGCTGCATCTGGGAGGGCTATTGAACCAACTAATGCATCTGCATACGAAGAGACAATTAATACCGGTGAAGATACTTCTGCAAATCAAGCAGCGCAGGTAATGTCTACCCCCAGGGCGAGAAAGATTGCCAGAGAGAACGGTATTGATATTTCAAAGGTAAATGGTACGGGGTCCGGCGGAAGGATAACAGAAGACGATGTGACCGGATACCTTGAAAGCATAAAGCTCCTCTGCAGGAGACGGAAGACGGAGTGTGATCAAAGTTAAAAAGAAATACATTAAAACAGTAAAACAGTTAAATTATTTTAAGAATTTCTTTGGGCGGATATATTTTCAGGAGGAGAAATTATGTTAAAAAACTTAACTGGTAGCATAATAAATAGAGTGAAAAGTAAATTCCTGGATTTCAGGATCAGTACCAAAATTTCATTGTACTATTTCCTGTTGTTAGTGCTTTCGACTGCCATCAGCAGTTTGTTATATCAAAAAATATATTCGGATATCATATATGCCAAAGTAAGCAGCGTATCCATCCAAACACTTGATACAATCACGTCAAATATTTATTCTCTGGTAGATACAGTGAACACTTACTCTAAAATAATATTGTTTGATTGGGATGTACAGGAATTGCTGGCAAATGAAACGGAGAATTACAGCTATGACATGCAAAGAAAAATATATGAAAAAGTTATGGGTATTGTCAACTATACTCCCCTGATCTCATCAATATATATTTACGATAATGCCGGTAATATGTATTTTACTCAAAAGTCGGCCGATAGCGCCCTGGTGTTGAGCAATATCACGGAGACGAACTGGTATAAAGAAGCGGTCGATAATAAGGGAGAGTACATCCTTAGGTTAAATGCCGGGATCGAAAATAAACCTTCCCAAAAGGGAGACTATGTCTCATTTATAAGAATTATAAATGATATTTCCACACAGAAATCAATTGGAACCCTGATAATCAATATACCGGTGGAATCGATAGTAAAGTCTTACAGGCAGATAGTAACCAAATATGGCATAGATATATTGCTGAAGGATGAAAAAAACAACGATATTACGAAATATGAAAACCTTAAGAATTTTGATATAAATAAACTGATTGAAAATTCAGTAAAAAATAGGAATGAATCCTCTGTTCAAAAAGCATACGGGACGGATTATATCATGTCTTACCTTGTGATGCCGAAATATAACTGGAAAATTATCAGTATAATGCCTTTTAATGCATTATCAAAAGAATCTGCCATATTTAGTTTAATAACTTTTATAGTAGTACTGTTGAATGGATTGCTGCTATTCTTCGGTGTTCTATTTATTTCCAGGTCGATCACAACTCCTGTAAATAAGCTTCTCAAATCGATGAAAGGCGTTGAAAAAGGGCTATTCAAAAAGGTTGAACTTAACATAGGCAACGATGAAATCGGCAAATTGAAGGATGGATACAACATGATGATTTGTGAGATAGAGAAGCTTATAAACAGGATTGTTGAGGAACAGAAAGTAAAGCGCAAAGCCGAATTGGATATTTTGCAGGCGCAGATAAAACCCCATTTTCTTTATAATACCTTTGACGCCATCAGCTCCCTTGCCTTATCAGGGAGAAATGAGGAAGTTTACAAGGTGGTAAAGGCGCTTGGAAATTATTACAGGACAAGTCTCAGTAAAGGAAATGAAGTAATAACAATCATTGAAGAAATTGAAACGGTAAGAAGCTATTTGAGTATACAAAAAATCCGTTACGGAGATATATTTTCCATGAAATGGGACATTGACGAAAGGGCAAACAAGTATAAAATTCTCAAGCTTGTTTTGCAGCCTCTGGTTGAAAATGCCCTTTACCATGGCATAAAGCCCAAGGGTGAGAGCGGAATCATAAGCGTCGCTACAAAATATACGGACGAACGTCTGGAGTTAATGGTAGAGGATGATGGCGTCGGTATAAGTGAGGCAACTATCCAGCGCATAATGAGTGGGGAAAAGTATGAGGTTAAATCAGGCTTTGGCCTTAGAGGGACGATAGAACGTTTGCGGATTTTTTACGGCGTCGATGATGTAATTAAAATAGAAAATGAAAACGGGTCAGGTACCAGGGTAACTATTACCATTCCTTTAAAAGGAGAGAATGCTGATGACGGATGATTCATTGAAAGTTATCCTCGTAGATGACGAGAATCTTGTCAGGGATTTGTTGAAAAATTGTATCAAGTGGGACGATATCGGCATGAAGGTTGCCGGTGAGGCGTCAAATGCCCATGAGGCTCTGGACCTTATAGAAATGATAATGCCGGATATCATCATTGCCGATATTCATATGCCATTTATGGATGGTATCGAATTCAGCGGGATTGTCATTGAAAAATACCCTTATATAAAGATTTTGATACTAACAGGATATGAGGAGTTTGAATATGCCCAGAAGTGCGTTAAAGTAGGAGTTGCCGATTTCCTGCTGAAACCGATAAATGATGATGAGATTATAAAAGCATTACTGAAAATAAAGGAGAAGATAAATGAGGAAAGAAACTATAGAAATGAGTATGACCAGCTGAAGGTGCAGCTTGAGGAGAGTTTGCCATATTTGAAGGAGAAATTTTTGAATGAACTCCTGCAGGGGAATATAGGCTCTGAAAAAATAGAAGAAAGGATGGCTTATTTCGGGCTTGATATAAAATCGGATGATTTTCAGGTAGCGGTAATGGAAATAACCTATCCGGATATAAATAATAATGCAGGTGAAGAAGAACGGCTGCTTCTCGGAATCAGGCGCCTGGATTTAGTTAAACAATATTTCAGGGACGACAGGTATATTTATACTTTTTCGGGTAACAGCCAGAGAATTGTGATATTGAATAATAATGAAGCTATTGATATGACAGAGTGTTGCGAATCATTAAAAATTATGTGTATCAACCGCTTGAAATGCTTCATATGTATCGGAATAGGAAACCGGTACAAAGGGATCAATTGTATCCGGCTGTCATATAAGGAAGCATGTGATGCTTTAAGCTTTAAAGTAATTGCAGGGAAAAATCAGGTTATTAATTATAATGATATCAATTCTACCAATCAGAGTATTAAATATCATTTCTCTTATGAGCAGATGGAGATTTTAAATTTCAACCTGAAAACCGGGATGCAGGAAAAAGTAGTAGAACTGATTGATATTTTATTTGACAGCATTGATGCTGAAAAGGGTATTGTAATCAATACTGTAAGGGTAATAGCCCTAAATGTTATTTCAAGCATTTTGAATGTTGCGACGGAGCTGGAGATTAACATTAAAGATAACTTTGACCGTAATCTTCAACTCTATGATTGTATATTTAAAATTGACAATATGCCTGATATGAAAGCATATCTTAAAGATATGGCAATATCTACCATAAAGATCATTAAGAAAGCGTACGTAAAAAAAGTGAACAAGGTCATTACGGATATACAGGATTATATTGAGAAAAACATTTCTAACAGCGGCCTTTCGCTTTCAAATGCAGCCAGGGAATATTATCTCAATCCCAGTTATCTGAGCCGTATTTTCAAGCAGGAAACGGGTCAGACCTTTGTTGAGTACCTTACTAAAATAAGAATGGAAAAGGCTGCAAAGCTTATTATGGAAACAGACATGAAGGCCTACCAGATAGCTGAAGAGATAGGAATAACAGACCCTCACTATTTTAGTATCTGTTTTAAAAAGTATACGGGTATGTCTGTAAACGATTTTAAAAAGGCCTGAATTATCTCCTTTTAAAATGCCGGATTTTCTAATGTCAATAGTAAAAAAAACGACTCTTTTAGTAAAGCTATTGAATTTCAAAAAGCAGAAAATTCGGGTATTATTTTATTTATAATTATATTAAACAAAGGAGGCCAAAGTCATGAAAGGAAGCTATTTAAAAATCTTATGTCTGATGGTAGCAGTATCCATGGTATTAACTCTGGCTGCATGCGGCACAGCACAGGGAGGGGGGACGCAGGCAGAAACGACACAGAAGGTACAAGAGCCCGTGACCCTGACTTTTTGGCACACATGGCCGTCTGCTGATACCGAGCCGACCAAGAAAGCTTTTGACAAAGCTTTGGAAGACTGGACTGCAGCCAACCCGAACATAAAGATAGAAGTAGACACGGCTGCAAGCGACCCATATAAACAAAAAATCCAAACTGCGGTCGCAGCAGGAGAAACTTCGGATTTATTCTTCTGGTGGAATGCCGCGATGGCAAAACCATTTGTAGATGCGGGGAAATTATTGGCGCTTGACGATTATTTAAATGATGGCACTAAAGACAAGATATTAGGCGATGCACTTTCAGGATTTACATACGATGGTAAGATATACGGATTGCCGTTTGTTACCAGTGCAGCGTTTATTTTCTGCAATAAGGATGTATTTGACAAAAACGGCGTGAAAATTCCGACAACTTTTGAAGAGCTTCTTGAAGCAGTAAAAGCATTCAGAGCAAAGAACGTCACACCCTTTACCTTGGGAAATAAGGAGAGGTGGCCCATCATTCTGTTCCAGAACACTATGGCAGTGCAAGTAGCAGGTCCCCAGCTGGTATTGGATGCAATTAACAAAAAGGCTTCTTTCGAAGATCCCGCATTTGTTAAAGCTGCCGCAAATCTGAAAGCACTGGTTGATGCAAAAGCTTTTCCAAGCGATGCATTAGGATTGGGATATGTTGACGGACAGGCGGCGTTTGCAAAAGGTGATATTGCAATGAACTATATAGGTACATGGGAATTGGGAAATCTGGATAAGGATGGCACCGCTCTCAAAGGAAAGATTGTACCTATCAAATTCCCGGCGCCCGCCGGTGGGAAAGGGACTGAAAACGATATATGGGGCGGCGCAAGCGGCGGCTTTGTAGTCAGTTCAACTACCAAGTACAAGGATGAAGCGGTCAAGGCTTGTAAATTCTTTAATGAAAACACGGATAAGTACTCATATATTTATGGGTTAGGTTTGCCTGTATGGAAGACTTCAGCTGATGTTGACGCTCAGGTTAGCAGTAAATTACTAATAGAATCCAAGAAACTTTTAGCAAATGCTACAAGTTTTACTACCGGATGGGATGTGCTGATGGAACCCAAAACTGCTCAAAAGCTTCTGGATTTAAGTACAGCATTACTTGCAGGCTCGATAACTCCTGAAGAATTTGCGAAGCAAATGCAGGAAGCAAACAAATAAATGATAAATAAAACAAATGATAAATAAAACTGGTATCAGAAATAGAAATGATTCTTGGCGGTTTGGCGGTTAAGGGGAGACTCTTAACCGCCAGGCATATGGAGGGTTAGCTTGAAAAAGTTGAGAGTTGAGAGTTGAGAGTTTTCATAAGATTTTGTGCCTTGAGCACAGCGAAAGGAATGTAAGTTAGAATGAACAGGAGATTCAGCAGTAAAACGGCTATTTGCATATTTGTCCTACCGGCTTTTTTATTATATGCCGTCATTGTGATATTTCCTATCTTCTTGTCAGGCTATTACAGCACACTGGAATGGGATGGAATTGGAAAGAGCGTATTTATAGGCCTTAAAAACTATGTGGACTTATTTATAAATAATAATGACGGCTTTACAAAGGCTGTAATGAATTCATTTATTTTGGCGGGACTTAATGTTTTTATACAACTGCCGATTGCTCTTGCGCTTGCGCTTATACTGTCGCGGGGCATCAATGGAGAAAGCTTCTTCAGGATTGCCTATTTCATACCTGTAATAATATCTACGGTGGTAATAGGGGAATTATGGATAAAAATATATAACAGTGATTACGGACTCCTTAATACGGTACTTACCGGGCTTGGGCTGAAAATGCTCAACCATCAATGGCTGTCCGATACTAAAGTAGCGCTTGCAGCTGTGTTTATTCCGGTGGTATGGCAGTATGTCGGGTATCACATGTTACTTATGTATGCAGGCGCAAAATCAATTCCGAAGGATATATTCGAATCAGCCAGAATTGATGGAGCGACAGGGATAAAAACAGCCTTCAGGATAACAATACCGCTTATCAAACCGGTTATAAGAGTTTGTGTGGTATTTGCCGCAGTCGGGTCGTTAAAATTTTTCGATCTTGTATATATATTGACCAACGGAGGGCCTCTGCATGCTACTGAAGTTCCCAGCACTTTGCTGTACAGTACGGTATTTCTTAAATACATGTACGGGTATGGAAGCGCTATGGCAATGTTTATTATCGTCGAGTGCCTGGTTATGACTTTTATCATTCAAGGAATTTTCAAGTCCGGCGATTAGTACTACAGCGGCAATTTCATTATAATATCGGCATTCATGCGCCTTGCAGAATTAGTGCGAACGCTTCAATGCTCTAATTCTGTAAGGATAATTTGGTAATTGCCGCTGTAGTATTAGGCATACTAGTACTCTGTCAACTTTTAAAATGCACTAATGGTGTCAAGCCTGATATTGATTTTATAAGGATTAATCATAATGAGAATAGTATGAAATCAGGCTTGACACCTTACTAGACATAATACAAGGAGGGTGCGCTATGAAGAAACAGCATAAACGGAGTATGAGTCAGTATATATTAAACTCTTTTCTGATAATATATACGGTTATTCAAATATATCCTTTGTTCTGGCTGCTTTTATTTTCCTTTAAGGATAATTCGGAAATATTCAGCGGAAATGTAATGGGGTTGCCAACACACTTGCTATGGCAAAATTATAAAAATGCAATTATTAATGCAAATATCGGACTATTCTTTATTAACAGTATAATAGTCACCTTTGGGACGATAGTAATCTCCGGCATATTGGCATGTATGGCCGCATATGCGATAACCAGAATGAAATGGAAGCTAAGCAAGCCCGTGCTTGTACTCTTCCTTCTGGGAATGATGATACCGCTTCATGCCTCTTTATTGCCTCTTTTTATAACTTTGAGAAGCTTGAAGCTTATAAGCACCTATTGGGCTTTAATTCTGCCTTATGTCGGATTTGCGCTGCCTATGGCGATTTTTATATTGTCCGGCTTTTTGGAATCAATACCGGGGGAATTGGAAGAAGCGGCTTGCATTGACGGGGCCAGCATATATAGGATATTTTATCTGATAATACTGCCTCTTATGAGACCGGCGATTGCAGCAATCTCAATCTTTACTTTTCTTTCTGCATGGAATGAGTTGATGTTTGGTGTCACCTTCATAAGCAAGCAGTCGATGAAAACCCTTACTGTTGGCATATTATCGCTTCAGGGACGGTATTCCATCGAGTGGGGGCCGATTGGCGCGGGACTGGTTATTGCAACATTTCCATCATTGATTATTTATATACTGATGAGCTCACAGGTTCAAGCAAGCTTGACTACAGGCGCTTTGAAGGGGTAAAATCTATTGTTTTTTGCAAATTAGCTCCTAATACTATAGCAAAAAAATCCCGGGTTTATACAGATGACTCCAGGGAGCGCGGTTTTATGCGGTGCGATGGCTGCAATAATAATTCCATTTATAAATAAGGGAAGGTGGTTTTATGAAAGCTTTTGAACTGATTAATGATCTAAAGACCAAATACCGAATTGAAAACCCGGAAACAACTGTTGACAAAATAATTATTGGTAATCCCGAAAAGGAAATAAAAACTGTGCTTGTTACATGGATAAGCGATTTCCGGTCGATAAAGGCTGCTGTTGAGCGAGGGTTTGATTTGCTTATAACTCATGAGCCTACCTTTTGGACTCACAGCAATGAAGTCAACAGATTGAACAGTCTTGAAGACAGGTCTTTTATGAAGAAAGCCGGTATGATAAAGAAGAAGTACATTGATGAAAGCTGTCTGGTTATCATGAGAATTCACGATATATGGGATGCATTTCCAGAATATGGCATAAATTATTCCTGGGCCAGGTTTCTGGGATTGGGTGAAAAGCCTGCCATTATCTCCAGTGATGGATACCAGCTTAGATATGATATAGAACCCTGCACCCTTGATGCCTTTGCGGGGAGAATTGCAGGCAGGACGGCTGAACTCGGGGAACCGATGGTACAAGTAATAGGTGAAGGAAGCCGTATAGTTTCAAAGATAGGTCTTGGTGCGGGATATATATCGACAGTGCCGGTAGCCCTTGAAATGCAATGTGAAACGTCCATTCTTTGTGACGATGGATCACTTTACTGGTCTGACATTCAATGTGCGCTGGATATGGATTACCCTATAATACGCGTCAACCATGGCACATCAGAAGAACCAGGGATTATTTCGCTTACAAGGTATTTGAATGAAAACTATCCGCAGATAAAAGCGGAGCATCTTCCTCATAGCCCGTATTTCAGGCTTATTGGAGCATAATAGGTATGGGATTTCCCTCTATTAATATTTTATTGAGATAGGAGTGACATTATATGCAGTTTGGGAACAAACCGCTATTTACAAGACCTGAAGGTATTGAGACCAGATGGGCGAGCCCCGAGAACCCAAACAACGGAAAGGGAAAGGCAGCACAGTCGGGCGGGAACAGGAAAGGTTCTCCATACTTTTCACTAAAAGCAGGAGAAAGCCATATACTGGCAGAAGAAAAGGAAGTCAGTGGGACGGTGCATCGAATATGGGTTACCATTAGTGAGAGAGATATCACCATGTTGAGAGGACTGCGTCTGGATTTTTATTGGGATGGCTGTGTAAAGCCTGCGGTATCCTCTCCGCTGGGAGACTTCTTTGGTACCGGGTTGGGGCGTACTACTGCTTTTCAATCGATGCTTTTCACAAATCCTGAAGGAAAAAGTTTTAATTGCTATATTCCCATGCCGTTTAAAAAAGGTATGAAAATAATAGTAATTAACGAAAGTGACAGAGATCTGGGATCATTCTTTTATGATATTGATTACACAATAGGAGACAAGCATGGCGATGACGTGCTTTACTTCCATGCCCATTACCGCCGTGAAAGCCCAACGACAATGCGGAAGGATTATGAAATTTTACCCAAGGTGTGCGGCAACGGCAGATACCTGGGTTGCAACATAGGTGTAATTGCCAATAAGGAATTATACTCCAGTTCCTGGTGGGGTGAGGGTGAAGTAAAGGTATATCTGGATGGTGATACCGAATTTCCGACACTTTCCGGCACAGGTACTGAAGATTATATAGGTACCGGCTGGGGACAGGGAAGATATGATAATCTTTTCCAAGGCTGTCATATAGCAGACCATGAAAAGCTGCAATACTGCTTTTATAGGTATCACATTTCAGACCCTGTATATTTCAGTAGGGATATCAGGGTAACTATACAGCAGATAGGCTGCTGGGAGCCTGATGTAAAGCCGTTTTTTCATTATAATGACAGCCTGGTTTATTCTACAAATATGGAAAAGCTCGATTTCTCAAAGTCTGCCGGGTTAAATGAGTATGGCCTGTTTGAACGTCAGGATGACTGGTCCAGTTGTGTATACTTTTATCTGAACAGTCCCGAAAACGACCTGCCGGAGATAGACCCGGCAGAGAAAAGGATAAAGTAGTAAAAGCTTCAATTATTATTTTTCAATAAAAGAGATTTACCCTTTTGAATTGTTTTAGCTTTGAAGAGCGATTGAGAAGCATAGAGAAATAAAGAGTTATAAGTCGGGACAAAATTCAGGAAAGACCACGGCTTTTGTACCGCCACTCTCCCGGAGCCACACCCATTTGCTTTCTGAAAGCTTTATAAAACACTGAAGCGTCATTATACCCAACTTCATCTGCAATATGCGGCAAGGTATAGTCGGTATTGGACAGCAGCTCCTTTGCTCTCTCCAATCTGAGCTTTTGAATGTACTGCCATGGTGTAACACCGCTGTATTCCTTTAGGATTTGGGCCAGGTAATCGGAAGTATAATTAAACCTGTCAGCCAGATCCTTACACGATATTTGTTTGAAAAAATTATCAGCCAGATAGTTCATGATTTGAATGGCAATGGAGCGTGGTTCAACTTTGTTGCAAAGGAGTGAAGATAAAAGGCTGTTGAATACGGTAAGAAAAACTGCCTGCCGCCCCAATAGGTTGGAAGGACTGCTATTTGCCAGGTAATCCAGTTGATCGAATAACGGCCTGAAATGTTTTTCGTCAAATCTTCCACGGACAGGCATGACAATATGGCAGGGATAGCTCCAATCCTCCTGGGGCGTTTGAACTGCTGGAGCTTCTCCTTTTATATTGGGAAAGCCTGATGCCTTGAAATGAATATAATAATATACAGGGGCCGGGCTGCCGGTTCTGCCCTCCTGCTTCAGACCGGGTACCTGGATGTACCATTCGCCCTCCTCAAGCATTGTTTCATGACCATCCTCGGTAAAAAAAAGGGTTCGCTCCAGCATAAACAAAAGCACAAACTGACGGCAAACACGTGTTATATGCTTCTCATCCTGCATGAAATACCTGTATCTGCCACCCAGGAAACTCGGCCAGGGCGGAATTTCTAGTACAAAACTGTCAATTTTACTATCGAACATATCTCATTCCCTTCATCCCAGATCAAAAAACCCAATCCGGTTTTTGCATGTTTTAGTACGGCTATTTCAATTGTATACCCTGATTATAGCTGATAGAATATAATTTGTATACAGAAAAACAATCAGGAATTTGAAATGAATGGAGTCTATATTATGAATTCAGGTTTATATCCATCGGTATTCCGTCCGCTGCAAGTGAAGGAAATCAAGCCGGAAGGATGGCTGCTGAATCAATTGAAGATACAGGCTGCCGGGCTTTCCGGCAATCTTGACAAATTCTGGCCTGATATAAAGGACAGTCAGTGGATCGGCGGCAAGGCTGAGGGTTGGGAGCGAGTACCATACTGGCTGGACGGTTTCATCCCTTTAGCCTGGTTGCTAAACGATGAAGATATGAAGGACCGTGCCAGACGTTATATTAGCTATATTATTGAACATCAGGCTGCTGACGGCTGGATTTGTCCTGAAAGCAACGGCAACAGGCAGACTTACGATGTATGGGCATTGCTTCTGATACTTAAAGTACTTGTATTGTATCACGATGCCACCCGAGACAGCCGGATTGAGGAAGTTGTCCGGAAGGCGCTTCTAGCTCTGGAACGCCATATCGACATGTCCACCCTTTTCAATTGGGGACAGACACGCTGGTATGAAGGTCTTATTTCCGTATGGTGGCTATATGAGCGCACAGGAGAGGAATGGCTTTTAGACCTGGCCGGTAAACTAAACTGCCAAGGGTTCGACTGGTTTTCGCTTTTCAAGCGCTGGCCTTATAAAAAACCCAATGCCAGAGGACACTGGAGTCAGATGAGTCATGCCGTGAATTATGCAATGATGCTGAAAGCCGGAGTACTGCTGTGGAGATTGACAGGCGCCCAGGATCACCTTGATGCAGCGGAAGGAATGGTGAACCTTCTGGATGAGTACCATGGAATGGTCACAGGTGTGTTCACAGGCGACGAATGTCTGGCTGGGACAAGCCCTGTCCAGGGTACCGAGTTGTGCGCCGTCGGAGAATATATGTATTCTCTTGAACAGCTTGTTGCAGTCACAGGACGTGCCCATTGGGGTGACCGGTTGGAAAAAATAGCTTATAATGCGCTACCTGCAACGTTCAGTCCCGATATGTGGACGCACCAGTATGTACAGCAGGTCAACCAGGTAGAGTGTTCGCGCCACGAAAATCCGATTTTCACTACCAATTCCGGTGAATCACACCTCTTCGGGCTTGAACCCAATTATGGCTGCTGTACTGCAAATTTGAGCCAGCCGTGGCCCAAGTTTGCACTTTCAACCTTTATGCGAAGTACGGATGGCCTGGCGGCGGTAGTTTATGCCCCATGCACAGTCAATACTGTCATTAAAGGCATAAAAGTTTCGGTAACGCTGGAGACTGATTATCCTTTCAGCGATACACTGATTTTTAAAGTTAAGCCTGAAAGTCAGGTTGAATTCCCAATGTACCTGAGGATTCCGGAGTGGGCTCAAAATGCGGCAATTGAAATTGATGGCAATCGTCTTACGGTAAAAACCGGATACTTTCATAAACTTAATAAAAAATGGGAAGGTGAAATTTCATTCACTCTGCGATTGCCCATGAAACCCATGCTTGTATCCCGTCCTGAAAATCTATATGCGGTCACTTGCGGACCGCTGGTTTATTCAATTCCCATTGGAGAAAGATGGGTGCAAATCAATAAAAATATACCTGGCCGGGAATTTCCTCACTGCGACTATGAAATTTATCCCACAACCCCTTGGAACTATGCCCTTTGTATTGATAAGGCCAATGTTGAAAGCATGCTTAAATTGGAGAGCTATCCGGTAGGAGATTGTCCGTTCTCTCCGGAAGGAGCTCCGGCAGCCATCCGTGTGAAGGGCAGGAAGGTAGACTGGATTATGGAAAACAAATCTGCGGCGCCTTCCCCACGAATGGATTGGATTTCCGACGATACGGAAGAGCTTTTGCTCATTCCTTATGGATGTACAAATCTCCGTATGACTGAAATGCCGCTTGTCTAGCCGCATGCACTTTATCCTGCATTCATGCTGGCGATGATACAAAACTTATGCCATTTAAATCTCAGCAGAGAAAGATGATGAGTAGATGAAACATATCCCACAACAAATGTGAATTTCAAATAAATTTATGTATACTTTAAATAAATACAAACCAGAGCTTATGTAATAATATTATAGTCGTATATGGTAAGCATATGCTGCTGGAATTTACAAGCAGTGAGATAATATCGGGTGATTATTATGAGGCTTAATAAAAAAGAAGAATTGTAAGCCTTTTTCTGAATTGCCAAGGGCAGAAGGATAACATATATGTGAATATGCGACAGGTAGGAGGGTCGAAATGACTATGGAGAAAAACGGGATATGGCATGATGGCGCAAGGGAATACAGGATTGCAGTAAAGGTGGATGCCTGTGGGTATGAGCGGGTCGATAGGCCGGCGGAGGTAAGGATCGATTTCCAAAAGCTGCTTGATGAATCGGGCAGGCGGGAGCCGGTGAATTATAAATCAATTCGTGTTGTTGAAACGGATGAACGCAATAGTGTGGTCGACGAATCAGTTCCATTCCAGTTTAACAGGACTGATATACCGGATGCAGGAGGCGAACTGACATTCCTGCTAAAAGGTGTTACACAAGCCTGCCAATTGCGCCATTACCATGTTTACTTCAGCACGGATACAAATTTTAAAGAGGTGGAAGTGGAATCCCGGATCCGGATATCCAATGTCTTTCTTCATGGCGCTGCAGGCTGGAGATTTGATACGGAGAATGCGGCATATGTTTATGACAGGACCGGCGGAGGTTTTTCGGAAATGCGGGATACAGACGGCGCAGATTGGATCCAATACGATAACTGTCCGCCGCCCATATGTTACAGGGGAATCCCCAACCTGCAGACCTATACCGCGGAACATTTATTCAAAGGGCTTTTTCATCCCGGAAACGGTACTGTGTTCAGCAAAATGGTGAGCAGGGGACCATTAAAGTTGAAAATACATGCATATACGCTCATCAAGCTCATACCAAATGGCTATGAAGATACCGAATGGGCGTTGACATATGAAATCTTTCCCGCTTATGTCCGGTGTACCGTACTGAAAGGGGATAAGGAAGGCTTTGGTTTCCTGTATGAAGGTGTTCCGGGAGGAAGGGATTTTGATAAAAACCGCCAATATGCAATGGAGGCCGACAACAGTAAAACCTACTTTTCCGGGGATGTCTTCCACAATGTAACGCCGAAGTGGGTCTACTTCGGAGATGATATATCCACGCGTACATTGTTTTATGCATATCACGAAGGCAAAAGCCGGCAAGAAAAGATAAGTTCCGTGTTTGACGCCCTGACCGTTTTTGGGTTCGGAAGGGAATCGGTACCGGGGATTGTCGATTTTCCCGCCACGTTTACCTTCGGATTTTGTGAAAGCACAGAATTTGATACCGTTTCAAAGCATATCAATTCAATGTACAGGGATTTGGGCATTTCCGTACAGCGTCTTGAGACAAAAAATACCTGATGAAATTACTTATTAAATTTTCCAGCAGGATTGGAAACAGGAAGAAATACAGGCAAAATTCAAATTTAAGGAGGCAAATGAAATGGGAAAAAGCTGGGGAAGGGTAAGCGTCGGCAAAAAAGACAATGGAGATTATGAAGTGATATTGGAAAACAGTAAAATGTTCTGCAGATATGCAGGCAAATATATGGATGAAATATACCAGAGCCCAATGTGCGATTTGGTGATAAAGGATGTAAATATCAATATTGTTGAAGGACATCCGGGATGCGTAGACGCCGCCGCCTGGAGAAGCATAATAAAAAACGCGTTCATAATACGGGATGATGAGTTCAAAAAAACAGTAAGAATTGAGTGGGGCGCATTCAAAGGACCCGAATCAATCCAGGAAATTTCCATTTTCAAAGATACACCCTATATACATGTGAAATATATCGACTGGTTTGTGAACAGTTTCGATATACCTGTAGCGGATAATGATAAGGACAACTGGGAGTACAGGATCTATGGGCAGGAGGACTGGAAGAGAGGTTTTATTTTCCATGAGGATGCATATTATAATACGTATAAAGAAGAGAACAAGGTAATAGAATTGGATGAACCAGGTTCTTTGGATTATAAAGGCTATTTCATAATGGGTTTGTATAACAAACTAAATGATATCGGCTTCGGAAGGGTAACTCCGGTAAAACAAACAGACATTTTCAAGCTTCTTTGGAAAAGAGGATTTGAGCTTTTTTGCGAGTTTCAGAAATTTCCGCATCCCTCTGTAGACGGATATATATTTATAGTTACAAAAGGAGCGGAGGAAATCATTAAAACAGGAAAAGAAATAGTAGACGGTTTAATTATTTCTAATAAATAACCCAACTTTCCCGCCTAAAAAGTGGGTATGATCTTTGAACAACGTCACCTCTATAGGTGGCGGGTTTCCGATTGAAAAGGCTGTCAGTGGTGAGAAACAATCTCCCAGGATGCATGGGCGAGCAGATGGCGTAGCCATCGACCAGCCCACTGACGTTGTTCAAACACCAC
>VEPD01000261.1 GCA_012027035.1 Ruminiclostridium sp.
ATAGTATCCCTGCCCAATTTTTATATCGGTACCAGTTTCAGACCCTGAGAATGACCACAATGATGGGTTGTTACCGTATATTGACATTGAGAAGTTAGTTGCATTTGCCGTGCCTCCGTTATCATTAATTACATGTTTGATTACTTTTAAATGCGGAGCTATATCATCATTGGTTATTACACAGGTTTTGGCTTCGTTATTATTTATGCGTCCAAAGCAACCCGGTGAATATGATACATTATAGCCTTTTATTGCAAGTTCAGTTACTTTATATTCACTATTTTTCATAGTAACAGTTGTTCCGGTCTCTGAACCACTGAATATAGCGGGTGATGGATTTTTGGCTGTAACGGTTACTGAAAAATCAGATGCCTTCATTGATCCACCGTCATCATTGATTACATTTATGAAAACTACCAGCGTTGGTTGTTGATCTGGGGCTGCATAAACTTGAAAAACATTGCCCATAAGCAATAAAGTTATTGCAGCTATAGACAACAGCACAAGTTTTGTTTTGTTTTTAACAATCATATTTTATCTCCTTTATTTTTAGGTTATTTATTCGGTAAGACATCGAGGGTCATTGTACTTTTATCAATGCTCATCGATGTATTCACTACACTGCTGTCACATCAACCTCAATTGCAGGATGAAATCGAGATAATTCTATTATTCATCCCGATTGTTTGCTGCTTATTGATACTTGACAGGATAGTAGATTATTTGTATATAATAATTAGAAGTTTATAATATATATTACTTGAAAACCGGAACAAAAGGGGTTTTGTTACGGAAATAGCGTAACAAATATGATGGTTTAATATACAAAATTCTTTAATATTGCCAGTAAATAATAGGACAAATACTTATATTTCTATGCGAATCGATTGATGCCATGGAAAAAGGGATTATTTTATGAATGAATTCAATATAGACCCTGATGAAATCAAATCTCATTTAGAATCAAAACCTCGGAACATTGATGAGGTACTTCAGAAAGCGGAGAAATTGGAGAGATTGGAAATCGAAGATATTGCTACACTTCTCCATATCGATCCTGATCCCAATAATAGAGATTTTAGCAATCTATTAGAAACAGCAAAGCACATCAGAAGCGATATTCTTGGAAATGAAATAAACCTTGTGGTTCCTCTTTATATTACAAATTATTGTATGAATAGATGTCCTTATTGTGCATTCAATTGTAATAATTATAGTAACGGTAGAACCCGTTTAACTTTTGACCAGTATTGTAAAGAAATTGAATATTTGACATCAAAGAATTTTAGAACAATAGAGCTGGTTTTCTCAGACGACCCGGAAATTGGCATAAAGGAGATGACGAAATATATAAAGCATCTGAGAAATAAACTGGAACAGGGAGAAAGTGGGATGATTGGTTTGAACTCCCCTCCTTTATCACAGAAGGATTATAGATCGTTGAAGAATATTGGTTTAGACATTGTACTTTCATGGCAAGAAACATATCACAGGAAAACTTACGACGAGCTTCATAAAGAATGTGTTTCAAAAAAGGATTTTCAGTACAGGTTAGGAACTCAGGATAGAATATACAATAGTGGAATAAGAAATGCCGGGATTGGTGTATTGTTGGGTTTGTATGATTTTAAGTTCGAAATCATGGCAATGATCCAGCATGGATTATTTTTAAGAGAAAAATTCGATCGTTTTCCAATAGTTGGGATACCTCGTTTGAGAAAAGCTAACAGGATGTTATTCCAGCCAGAGCAGGAATATCAGGTCTCTGATAACCAGCTGAAACTTATCACTGCAATTATCAGACTGGCAGAACCATCTTCGCACATTTTCATAAGTACGAGAGAAAATAAAGATTTGATGATGGATTTGTTAAAGGCAGGTGGAGGCTCGATCTCGGCGGCCCTTTGCAGCGTTGCTCCGGGTTATATCACCCATAAGAAATCCGAACTGAATCAATTTGAAGTTTATTCGTACGAGCCCGCTGAAATGGAACAAAGTTTGGATAATAATAAATTTATCCCTGCATACAATCCTCCCTTTTTTGACCATATTAACCTGAAATCATTGATTCCTAAGATATTTAAGGGAAATGCGGCTTTATTAGTAGGTTCCGGATTAACCGGTAATGTAACAGATTGCTCCAGAAACTCTTCGATTTTTAAAAACATAGCAGATATGTTAAATATTAAAAATATTATTATTGCAGATTGCAATAGCATCCTGGAAGATACAATCAAACAGCGCAGGGGAAGAATCAATCTGATTCAGGAAGATAAGGATATGCTGGAAAAGGAATCAGATACAAAAATTTACAAAATACACAGTTCTTTTGATCCGCTTATTTTCAATAAACTTGAAGAGCTTTTTTTTACAAAAACAGTTTTATTTATTGGATACGATATAAATGACCATAACATTAATACCATCATTAAAAAAACCAAACGACGTTTAGAAAACAGGGTTCAGTTCTACGCCATTATGAAAGATCCAACAGAAGCTGAACTTCGTTTTTGGAAGGGCAATAATGCTATTATTTTCAATATAGATATTGAATACTTTTTCGAGGTATTGACTGAAAAACTCAGGACAGATCCTGTAATAAATAGATACACCTTTAATGCGCTCTGGGAAGTCCGAAAACAGATGGAAATGAGCTCGGTAAGTCTCGCCGCAAGATATAGAGGAAAACAGGACATAGAGGCTTTAGAGGCCATTTTGGAAAGATTTGAGGAATCTCTTAAAGATGAAAAAACAAGGGAGACGGGTGTATTCTGGGGTTATGATTTTGATTTTCACGTAGGGATATCTTCAGCCAGCGGAAATAGTTCATTTTACGATATTTGCAGGCTGCTGTATAGATCATTATCTACATTAAGCAGGCAGGCTCAATCCAGGGAGACTTTAAAACAACACAGAGAAATACTGGATGCAATCAAAAATAAAGAAGAAGAAAGGGCAGTTAAACATATGGAAGATCATATCGATTATGTAAGAGAAATCTGGCAGCGGGGATTAAATCCCGGATAAATTAATCATTTTTTCAGGTTCGCCTTTATCAAGATGTTCTGCATTAAGCGATCCATCATTTCGACTTTATTTGCGATACATTGCTCATCATTGATTTTATTCAGGATTTCGAGTTCCTCTACAACATCCTCTTCTATCAATCTGCCACAAAGAATTGATAAAGTGTTACGCATTTCGTTTATTTTTTTAATAAGTTTTATTGGATCGCCGATTTGCGGAAGGTCTTTACCCTGCAAATATATTTCTTCCACGAAATTGTTAAGTTGAGTTCCTTTTGTTTGCTCGCGCAGGGTTTTTGTTTTTTCCTCTATTTCAAAAAGTATCCCCTTTATCCTTTCATCAATTATCGGCACTCCCTTCCTCAACAGCTTCACGGCGCCAGGCGCTTTCCCTTCTATTTCATCCAGCATCTGTGCAGCGCGCTCACAATAATTCCTGTATGCGTTGAGGTCGCATTTTAAACCATTGAAACCTTTTTCTTTTAAATCCTGCACTTCCTTCAACGCATTTCCGAGATTTTTCACGGCTTCAAGAAGTATTTCTTTGCTATGAGAACCTTCAACTGCACTTTTTGCCTCTTCAAGATATTTTTGCACCTCAGCTTTAGCTTCTTCTTTCTTAAAAGCCAGCATATAAAAAGAGCGATAAAATGGAAGACAAAATCTGGCAGGTTGCGAATCTATTTCTTCCCTTGATGATTTTTCGAAAAATTCCAGCGCTTGTTCTAATTCTTTTTTGAATTTCTCTTCATCCTTTGATTCTGTTGCCCTGAAAACATACGCTCTTCCTAGAGAATGGCTGGCATATGCCCGAACGATGCTTTTTTCATCCTTTGTGAGGGCAAGAAGTTTTTCTGCTGCCTGGTTCTTATCAGCGACGTACGGAAAGACGGACCCAAAAGTTTCTGCTGCTACGCTTCGCACATCTGTATCTTTATCGTTTATCAGGGCAAGCAGTGCTCTGGTTGCCTGATCCCTATCAATGACATGGGGAAAGGCGGAACCAAGGGCATATCCTGCACCAATTAATACAAATCGATCATCACGCTTTATCAGAACAAGCAGGCCATTCCATGCCCGAACTTTATCTGTGAGATGATCAAAAGCCAGACCAATGGCCTCAGCCGCATTCCTTCGTACAAAAATGTCATCGTCCTCTGCCAGGGTTAGAAGGATTTCTGTCGCCCGGTCTTTTTTAGTAAGGACAAAAAAGGCGGAACCAATGGCTTCAGCCGCACTCCTTCGAACAAAGCTGTTTTCATCCTTTGCAAGTTTTAGCAGGACTTCTGTTGCCTGATCCAGATCAGTGAGGTGTTTAAAGGCGGAACCAATGGCTTCTGC
>VEPD01000511.1 GCA_012027035.1 Ruminiclostridium sp.
TCAATATCCTGCGCCGCAACACATCCCCGGCGTGGGTTTTTACCGTTAAAAAATAGTAATAAAGGTAATAACCCACGCTTTCAATGTGACATCTCCATCTTCAAACGGCTTTTTTGGTTAAAAACCGTAAAACCGTACCTGTTAGTTAATTTTATACTTTTCAACCCCTGGCACATCACCCACCTTTCAAAATACAAAATAAAATCCCGGGGCAAATAAAAAAAGCAACTTCGTTACCAGTTACTTTTAAGAGAAAATAAAAAACTTCCCTTTCGGTAACTGGCTGCCATTTTAAAGGCCCTTTAGTTTTGCGCCGCTGTCTTTCGACAGGTTTGCCGTTTATCGTTGAAAAGCTCAACTAAAACCGAACAATTAATTTAACTCAATAGTACCATAATAATACAAGGAAATCAAGATTTTTTGAGTTTTTTTGCTTTTTATTTTAATTTTCCGTAAAAGCGTCCGGACAAGCAATTATATATGTGAGCCAGCACCATGTCAGTATTTGACAGAAGCATAGCAATAAAATATAATAATAATAAGACTAACAAATGCTTTACAAGCAGATAATCATAATATTATTGATGCTATAACGGATTATTGAAGGAAGGTAAGCCGAATAATGGATTTTTTACATGAAAACATCAGCCAAAAGCTTGAAGTATATAAAGACGCAGCAAAAAGACTTGAAAATATCATTAATCAACCGGAAGTAAATGATTACAGGTTGGACGCATTAATAAAACGCTTTGAATTTACATATGAGCTTTCATGGAAATTATTGAAATTGCTTCTTGAGTATAAAGGTGTGGAAGCAAGGTCTCCGCGTGATTGCTTTAAGGAAGCATTTGCCATAGGACTCATCAATAACGGACCTTCATGGATTGATATGTTAAATGACAGGAATCTTACGACCCATACTTACAAGGAAGCAGATGCGAGAGAAATAGCTAAAAGAGTTGAAAATATATACTTTTTACTGCTATATTCTCTTATTGATACTGCTGAAAGGACGCTGAAAATATGGCCATAGGTTTGGAGGAAAAAATAGTCAAAAACCTTGTTGACGCTCTTTCAAAATACAGAGAGGTTAAACGTGCCGTTATTTTCGGTTCACGTGCGCAGGGAAACTACAAATACAACTCGGATATTGATTTAGCGGTATATTGTGATGAGAATTTCCCATCAGAGCTTTATAATGAACTTGATATTGCTGCGGGAATTTATAAAATTGACGTGATTGACGTTGGAATACTGCATAACAACAATTTATTAAAAAGCATTGAGCGAAAAGGAATCGTATTATATAACCAATATTAATACGCGCCTGCTTTTCACCTACCTGGCTTTTAAGCGGTCCCCGATATATTTCAGGAATGTTTACACTTTATTTAATGCTGGCAGTTTAAGTAAAAAGAAATTCTTCAAGGCAGCTTGCAGAAAACATTCTATATGTTTTCTGATGTTTTTTGCCGTCCTGTTTACGTTGAATAGTGTCTTCTGAGCCAGCACCATACTGAACCCTGCTAATTGCAAATTTCCTGCAAAAGTTATATAATTTTCTCATCTCAAACCGGGAGGCAATTATAGATGCATGAAATTAATAGTTTTGTTCTGACTCTGGTAATACCAGTTTATCAGGAAGCAAACCAATTATACGAAAATATTCATATTATCAGAAACATTTTGAATAGGAACGGTATCAGTCATGAGTTTATTCTTGTTGATGACGGTTCGCTGGACAAAACATGGGAAGTCGTTAAGACTCTTTCAAAGGAAATAGACGAAATCCGTGCTATCAGGCTGAGCAGGAATTTCGGCAAGGAAGCGGCATTGTGTGCAGGCTTGGAAATTGCAAATGGAGACGCCTGTGTGATTATGGACGCCGACCTTCAGCATCCCCCGGAAGTAATACCTCAGATGCTGGATTTGTGGCAGAGCCAGGGGGTCGATATTGTCGATGGAATAAAATCCTCAAGGGGAAAGGAAAGCTTCTTTAAAAAGATATCTGCTCGCTCGTTTTATTCCATACTGAAAAGATTTTCCGGACTGGATCTTAACAATGCTTCAGACTTCAAGCTCCTTGATTCGAAAGTAGTTTCAGCCTGGAAGCGGATGGGAGAAAGAACAACCTTCTTCAGGGGCATGTCTGCATGGGTCGGTTTTAAGCGAGCCAGTGTTCCTTTTGTGGTGGCGGAAAGACAGGAGGGAAAATCCAAATGGTCTTTCCTGCGGCTTTTAAAACTGGCTATAATCGCAATAACATCATTCTCTTCAGCGCCTTTGCAGCTTGTTACTTTTATAGGTTTTCTATTTCTTATCAGTTCAGTTATACTTGGCGTTCAGACCTTGTATATGAAATTCATGAATATCTCCTTCAGTGGATTTACCACTGTAATCCTTCTTCTTTTAATAATAGGAAGTACTCTTATGATAAGCCTGGGAATTATCGGCACATACATTGCCAGAATATTTGACGAGGTCAAGCAAAGACCGAGGTATATTGTTTTGGACAGGATAGATAAAAGGCAGGAGCAGGAAAAGCATTACTTGAAAGAGTAACGGATAACTTGAGCACAGTGAAAGGTGTTATAGTTAAAATGAACTGGGATCAATTCCAAAATACCATTGACAATCTATGGATTAATAGAAAAGCAGATAAGGTTTCGGCTTTGCTGGATAATAAAAGGTTTCAATCCCTGGTTTTCTTTCTCATATTCATTTGCGGTATTCTGGTAAGACTCTGGAAATTTGGTGTGATCCCCGCCGGCTTTAATCAGGATGGCGCTATGGGGGCGGTTGACGCTCTTGCACTGGCCAATCATGGCACAGACCGTTTCGGGATGTGGCTGCCCGTTCATTTTACAGCCTGGGGCTTTGGACAGATGAGCGTATTGCTTTCCTATTTAAGCATTCCGTTTATCGGCATCTTTGGGCTTAATAGGATTACTGCCCGTATTGCCGTTTTGATAGTGAGTTTGCTGTCGCTCTGGGTGATTTACCTTTTATCAAGGTTGATTTTCAGCAAAAAAACCGTTCTGGTCGTGCTTGCATTTAGTGCAATAAATCCATGGCACATCATGCAAAGCCGGTGGGCATTGGATTGTAACATGTTTCCGCATTTTTTGCTGTTTTCGGTATACTTTTTATGTCTGGGCTTAAAGAAGAAAAAGATATATATCTATCTGTCCATGGTTTTCTTCGGAATCACCATGTATTCCTATGGTATCGCCTGGTATTCCGTGCCGCTGATGCTTCTGGCGGTCTTCATCTATCTTCTGAAAACAAAAAGACTTTCATTAAAAGATACTTTTTTTTCAGCTCTTGCATATATGCTTGTCGCATGGCCCATATTCGGCGTTATGATTATCAACCTGTTGAAGTTTCCTACCATTGCTACTCCATTTTTTACAATTCCTTTTTTCCCCGGAACAACCCGTATGTCTGATTTGCTTTTCTTTTCAACAAATATTTTTGCTCAATTTATCAATAATATTAAAGCTTTTATAAATGTTGTCATTCTTCAAAAACCGGATTTACCCTGGAATACAATTCCCCAATTCGGAATTATATATCTTTTCAGCATTCCTTTTGTAATTATTGGACTTATCACGTTAATAAAAATGATAAGATCAAAAAAAGCAAAGGCTGCAGAAACCGCTGTACCGGCCATAGGTCCCTTACTGGAAAATAACGGCCGGGTACTTGCTGTTATTGTCATGATCTGGCTTTTGGTTGCGGTGATCTCTGGATTGATAATAAACAATATAAATGTCAACAGAATAAATATTATTGCATATCCGCTGATTATTCTGGCCGCTCTAGGCATTGAGCTGATAATACGGAAAATAAAGCTTTTGAGTCTGGTTATTTTATCTATATATCTGATCGCTTTTGCAAGCTTCAATATCAGCTATTTCGGTGAACATTCAAAGGTATTGGCCAACTCATTTTATTATGGGTTCGGCGAGGCTCTGGAAAGTGTTCAGGATCTGGAATACGACAGGATTTATGTGACAAGTCACACACAGTCCGAAAACAGCTGGTGGGTCAGCGAGCCCCTCACCATGTTTTACCATGACATCGACGCATTGTATTTTCAAGGTAAAGGTGATGCTTTTTCTAAAAGCGGGAAACCTCTTTTACCTTATAAGGAAAGATATAAGTATGTAAAATTTTCTGATTTGAAAATAGATCCTTTGGAAAAAGCGGTATATATAATTCATAAAAGCGATGATTTGTCTTTTGATCCGGGAAGCTTTACACTTTATCGATTCGCCGATTATTTTGCGGTGATTCCCAATTCACATGCCAATATTGCAGTTAAAGCTGACCTGGAAGCAAAATCAAGAAATTTCCCTGATAATGAATCATCCGTTAAAAAGGAGGTTGCGATTACCCGCATGACTGCAGCAAATGGATATAATACAGGAATACTGGTGTTTGTGGGGATTTACCTTCTTGGCGTTTTACTTGCCTGGTCAGCGGTAAAAAAGAGAGAGATGCCGTTAATAAAAGAGCAGGAAAACTTCTACCTGTACATATTGCTTTCGACAGCGCTATTTATAAGGATTTTATTAGCTCCCATCATTGAAGGCTGGCCCAATGACATTGCAGCAAACAAATACTGGGCCTCTGCTGCCGCAAAAAGCTTGACGAACTTCTATAATTCCGGGTGGTGTGATTATCCCCCTCTGTTCATTTATGTTTTGTCCATCGTGGGTAAGCTGACAAGCGTCTTTCAGAATTACTCCACTCTTTTAATCAAGCTTCCGTCAATGATTGCAGATCTCATAACCGCCTGGTTGATTTACAGGATAGCCAGGAGCAGATTGAAGATACGGTACGCTCTCCTTGCATGTGCAGCATATGCTTTTCACCCGGCAGTTATAGTGGATTCTGCCATATGGGGCCAGGTGGATTCTTTTTTCACAATGATAGTCGTAGCTGCCTTAATGTTTCACATGCGGAAAAAGCACGGCATGGCGGCAGTATTCTTCGCCGCTGCAGTTCTGATGAAACCCCAGGGGATTTTCTTCCTCCCCATCTTATTGTTTGAGCTGATTAAGCAAAGGAGTCTGAAATACTTCTTCACCGTTTTTTCTGCCGGTTTTGCCACCGTACTTGTGGTAATTTTCCCATTTGCGTTGAACCAGGAACCTCTCTGGATATTTAAATTGTACCTGAACACAGCCGGTGAATATCCTTCAATTGTCATGAATGCCTTCAATATATTCAGTCTTGCGGGAGCAAACTTCAAGGACGGATCCATCGTGCCGTTCCTGTTCAGCTATAACACCTGGGGATTGATTTTCACTATACTGGTATTGATAATTGCAGGTTACTTTTATTTAAAAAGCAAACATGAGGCGACTCCCATTTTAACTGCGGTAATACTGAATTCGGGCGCTTTCATCTTCGCGCCCAAGATGCATGAAAGGTATATGTTCCCTGTTATCGCTCTTATTCTTATTGCTTTGATATATTTGGAAAATAAAAAGATATTACTGCTATTAATCGGGTTTTCTTTGACGATATTTATGAATATACATGTTTTGTTTTACAGAATGCTTATGTTTGACGTTACCGGAGCGCATATGGTGGGGGCGGAGATTTACCCCGTTGTCTTTGCCTTTTCCCTGCTGAATGTGTTGCTGTTTGCCTATTTGGTGAAGACAGGCCGCGAACTGATATTACTGGAGGGATGAACTTGAAAATTGCAGCAGCCTTGATAATTGGTCTTTTATTGGCTTTTTCCACACCTGCCTATGCTGAAAA
>VEPD01000002.1 GCA_012027035.1 Ruminiclostridium sp.
CCCCTATTTCTACTATTTTACAAAAGGTGGCCCACCGACACTGTTATTGATTTTGATAGCAGCAATATTTGGGAGCATAATGCTATTCGCATCTTTTGTCGCCAGAGACGGTAATTTCAAGCCGTCTACGTACTTCGGCCTGCTTGGTGCAGGCTTCATGATGATAGAAGTTCCGTTAATACAAAAATTCACACTGTATCTGGGCCATCCGGCATTGGCCTTCACGTATGTACTTGCTGCGCTGTTGATCAGCTGCGGGATTGGCGGATATCTAAGTAATACCAAACTGTTTAATAAGACTGTAAAGGCTTTTTATCTACCCCCCTTGATGGTTGCAGTTATTAATATCATTCTGCTGCTGTCCCTCGGTTTTATATTCCAATACACTTCAGCCTTGAATCTGACTGGCCGGATTGTAATTGCATCGCTGATTGTAATGATTCAGGGATTTTTCATGGGAATGCCTTTTCCCAGGGGGCTAAAGATGATAGGCGAAAGTGGAAGAGGCGAAATTGTTCCGGTAATGTGGGGTATAAACGGTGTGGCTTCTGTGATCGGTTCTGTTTTATCCATTATTATATCTATGTTGCTGGGATTTACCGGAGCGTTGATCATAGGAGCATTGATATATATGGCAGTTAGCTTTTATAAGGCGCTATAACAGGAAGGAGACGTAAAAATTCCAATGAATTTATGAAGTTTTTGCTATATTATTTGAAAAATAAAAGGGAGGCTAATTAATATGAAGAGAAAAATCATCGTGGTTCTGGCAGTAGCGCTGGTAGTTGCAGCCATAAGCGTATCTGCTGTATTTGCTACTGATAACGGAGAGCAGGGGAAAACGGGTGTGATACAGTCCATGTTCGACGCAATGAGAAGCTGGTCGCAGCAGGCTCAGGACAGGGGAGAGATTACGAAGGAAGAAGCACAGCAATGGGACAGCCACTTTAAAGGTATGGAGAAGTTTCATAAGGAGAATGGATTGGCGGGGCACTGCGGCGGTACAAATAGCGGTAAGGGAGAAAACCAGAACCATATGCCCGGTTATAGAAACGGAATGATGGGAAGACCTTCTGGAGACGGGTTGTAGGAAAGCAAAAAAAGGAAAAAAGTCCAAAAAATAAAGGGTGCGATTTTAAAATTTGTAACATATAATACATTTTTTGGATATTACTTCTGGTTTATATAAATATCCTTAATTTGTAATATGGAAATTTTCTTTATCGTAGGGAACGGCCCCAGTGCCGTTCCGCTAGACTATGTCGTTTGTCACATCTATAACGGGATACCATACTCTGCAACGGAACGGCTCAGCATTATCAATTCTTAAAATAGTTTATGCCAATGTGACAGACGGAACGCCACGGGGGGCGTTCCCTACTATTGCATATTACCTTTCTATTGTTTAACATGGGTATATGTCAGGCTTTTACATATTATTACTTATATATTACAAAATGATTAATCGCACCCAAAAATAAATATTTACTTGACAAATAGGAATAGCATAGTATAATTAAGTTAAGACCCCACCCCACATGGGTAGGGAAGCGAAACGAAACAATCAAGTGTGCATAGCACTTTGATTGTTGAGTAGATTATAGGTTTGGAGGTATTTCTGATATGGAGCATATGGATAAAGCAGAGGTGCTTAATCTTTTAAAAACTTCCAGGGGACAGATGGAAGGCATTATTAAGATGCTTGAAGATGACAGATACTGTGTTGATATTTCAAAACAGATACTCTCAGTACAGGCATTACTTAAAAAGGCGAACTTGAAAGTAATAGACCAGCACATAAAGCACTGCGTTAAACAAGCCTTCACGGAAGGACATGGAGATGAAAAGGTGGATGAGATTATTGAACTGATCGACAAATACGCAAAATAACAAAAGATTTAGTCATGAAGGTTCATACAGAGAAGCTGAAGCAAATCGACATGCTTTGTCATAGATGTGCTTAAAATATGGACCATTTACAAAAAAAGAGGAGATGATGTTTTGAAAAATGAAATATTGAGTGTTACCGGAATGACCTGTGCATCCTGTGCAAAGGCGGTTGAGAAAAGTGTCGGCAAAGTGGAAGGCGTACTTTCGGCTAATGTTAATTTTGCTACCGAAAAGCTGAGTGTAGAATTTGATGAAAGTAAGGCGGATATCACGAAAGTGAAGAAAGCAGTAATAAAGGCGGGTTATGGTGTATTGGATGATAAAAATGAAAGCGTGCGGGAGATCATCATACCCATCTCCGGAATGACCTGCGCATCCTGTGCCAATGCCATTGAAAAGGCTATCAAAAAGCTGCCCGGAATAGAAGAGGCAAGTGTAAACTTTGCTACAGAAAAAGCAAAGGTGGTATACGATTCATCGAAGACCAGGATTTCCGAGATAAAGGATGCAGTATCAAAAGCCGGATATAAGGCATTGGAGATAGAAGCCGGCGAGAAGACAGACCAGGAAAAAGAGCGCAGAGAAAAAGAGATGAAAACTTTGTGGACAAAGTTTTTGGTAGCTCTGATATTTTCTGTTCCGCTTCTGTATATTGCAATGGGGCATCTGCTTGGAGTCCCGCTGCCGGAAATCATCATGCCTGTGATGAATCCTCTCAACTTCGGAATAATACAGCTTTTACTGGCAATTCCAATAATAATGGCAGGAAATAAGTTTTATACTATAGGTTTCAGCAAACTGGCGAGGCGTGAACCCAATATGGATTCATTGATTGCAATGGGTACAAGCGCGGCATTCCTATATGGCTTATATGCGGTATTTCAAATTGCAGCAGGAAATGTTGAATATGCAAAAGACCTGTATTTTGAAACTGCCGGAGTGATTATTACGTTGATTCTTTTGGGCAAATACCTGGAAGCGGTTACAAAGGGCAAGACCTCGGAAGCAATTAAGAAGCTGATGGGCCTTGCGCCAAAGACGGCAACAGTTATCCATGATGGAAAAGAAATCATTATTCCTATAGAAGAGGTTGAGGTAGGGGATATTTTGCTTGTTAAACCGGGCGAGAAGATTCCTGTAGACGGTGAAGTTGTTGAGGGCAGAACTTCTGTAGATGAGTCCATGCTTACGGGTGAAAGTATTCCTGTTGAGAAAAATGCAGGAAGCAAGGTAATTGGCGCAAGTATCAATAAAAACGGTACAATCAGATTCAGAGCTACAAAGGTGGGAAAGGATACCGCCCTTGCCCAGATTATAAAGCTTGTGGAAAACGCTCAGGGTTCCAAAGCGCCTATAGCAAAGATGGCTGATATCATATCGGGTTACTTTGTGCCGGTAGTTATCGCAATCGCAGTAATAGCAGGGGTCGTCTGGTACATTTCAGGAATGTCGGTTATCTTTTCACTTACCATATTTATAGCAGTTCTGGTTATAGCCTGCCCATGCGCTCTGGGACTTGCAACGCCTACCGCTATCATGGTCGGTACGGGAAAGGGAGCGGAATACGGTGTATTGATAAAGGGCGGAGAGGCCCTGGAGATCACCCACAGGATAAAGACTATTGTGTTTGACAAAACCGGTACCATTACCGAAGGCAAACCTGTAGTGACAGATATTGTTACTGCAGAAGGCATGGATGAAACGGAGCTTTTGCAATTATCAGCGTCAGCTGAAAAAGGATCGGAACATCCCCTTGGTGAAGCGATTGTCAACAGTGCGAAAGAAAAGAATCTTGAATTCCTTAAGGTGAAGAATTTTGAGGCCATCCCGGGACATGGCATCGAAGTAGTCATACAAAGCAGGAAGATGCTCCTTGGCAATAAAAAGCTTATGAATGACAAAAATATTGAGATCGTGCTGCAGAAAGAATCGGACAGGCTGGCGGAAGAAGGCAAGACGCCTATGTTTATAGCTATAGAGGATAAGCTTGCCGGTATCATTGCAGTAGCTGATGTGATGAAACCGAGCAGCAAGAGGGCAATCGAAGTGCTGCATGGTCTGGGTATCGAAGTTGCCATGATTACCGGAGACAACCAAAGGACGGCGGAAGCGATTGCCAGGCAGGTAGGAATTGACCGGGTGCTGGCTGAGGTATTACCGCAGGATAAAGCAAATGAAGTGAAAAAGCTGCAGGCGGAAGGTAAAAAGGTTGCAATGGTTGGCGACGGGATAAATGATGCGCCCGCATTAGCTCAGGCGGATATAGGTATAGCAATAGGTTCGGGAACCGATGTAGCAATGGAATCGGCGGACATCGTACTGATGAGAAGCGACCTCATGGACGTGCCGACGGCAATACAATTGAGCAAGAGGACAATAAGAAACATAAAGCAAAACCTGTTCTGGGCTTTCGGCTATAACTCGGCAGGTATACCGGTAGCGGCAGGATTACTCTATCTGTTTGGCGGACCGCTGCTTAACCCCATCATTGCGGCAGGCGCCATGGCATTCAGTTCCGTATCCGTATTGACGAATGCTCTGAGGCTTAAGAGATTTAAGCCTTTGCATTAGATGCATTCGACTAAAGCCTAATCTGCCTAAAATCGAGAAGGGCTCAATGCCCCCGAGATTTTGCATTAAATAAAAACACTATAAAAATAATATCTACAAAAAAAAGAAAGGATGATTTTATGACAAAGAAGATTTTTATCGAAGGAATGACCTGTGGACATTGTGCCGGACATGTTGAGGAGGCGCTGAAAGATATCTGCGGCGTTAAATCGGTAAAGGTGGACCTGGCAGGAAAAGTTGCCACGGTAGAATTAGCGCATCCGGTGGAAGATGAAAAATTTAAATCGGCAGTTGATGAAGCCGGGTATAAGGTTTCACGCATTAATACTACAGCGTAAACAAACAATTTGTCCTCACAGAAATAGTAATATATAACGCACAAATACCAAATTAATGAAATAAAAATTTGTGCGTTATGTTTCATTAATGTAATATTTCGCAAAA
>VEPD01000316.1 GCA_012027035.1 Ruminiclostridium sp.
ATGAGCATTATTTCTCATGGAAATGCGTTGGATGATATGTTCGTAGGATTTATAAACAATTATTTGAATATAGATGCGTTTGTCAGGGCAAACACTATTGATGAGATAAGGAACAAATTCCAGGGTCTGCCGGCAATTGTCGTATCGGCCGGACCATCTCTGGATAAAAATATTCATCTGCTTAAAAATGCATATGGGAAAGCGCTGATAATTGCATGTGACGCCAGTTTAAGAGCCTGTGAAAAGCAGGATGTCAAGCCTGACGCCGTAGCAAGCATAGAAAGGGACGAGCCTACCTATACATATTACTACAAGGATAAAATAATCGACAAGGATATAGTTCTGGTTGCACCGGGCGTTTTATGGCCTGAAATATATTCCGGGTTTAAAGGTAAAATGATAATAATGTCAAAATCCCCTGATGGCCCTGAAGGATGGTGGATGTCCCATTTTGATGCAGTAAAATATGCAAGTCTGGGCCAATCTTCTGCAACGGTTGCTTTTTCCGTAGCTCAGATGGCAGGATGCAATCCCATAATTCTTATTGGACAGGATCTGGCTTTCACCGGAGAAAAAAAGCATAGTGAATTGACTCATACGGAACATGAAGGAGAAAATAATGACCGGGAGTTTGATGGTATTTATCTTGAGGATGTGGATGGGAATCTTTTGAAGTCGGATTGGGTATTCAAGCTTTTTAAAGACTGGTTTGAGTATAAAATAATTGCCAGTCCCGGCTTGAAAGTAATTGATGCGACTGAAGGCGGAGCATATATCAAGGGCTCTGAAGTAATGAGGTTTGAAGAGGCAATTGAAAAATACTGCACAAACAAAAAGGAAAAAAAATTGATAGAATACTTAAGCGACGTGGAGGTCAGTCCGGAAAAATACCTGGACCGATGTGAGAGAATTCTGATAAGCATTTCGGAAGAAATCAAAAAGATAAAAAAAATAAAAGAGGATTGCAAAAAACATAATAAAAGATTGCTGAAAATAAACAAAAGCTATAAGCTGGAAACATGTACGGAAACCGAGCTTGTAAAAGTTGTTCTGGAAATGAAAAAAGGAGATAAATTAATCCGGGATATAAAGAAATGCAAATATATTAATGCATATTTTAATCAGATAATCCAGCAGACAATCATTTATGTAAAGGCTATCGGAAATGAGCTAAAGAATGATAATGTCAAAAGAAATCACTTTCTGCAGCGGAATTTGATGTATATGATCATTGAAAGCGCCGATCTGGTCATAAATGAATATAAAAAGGCGAATGAATTTATTATCCGGAAAAAAGGAGAAGTGCAAAATGGGGGTACAGTTGTTAATTGATGAAGCATATAAAAGCTTCATAAAAGCTGATAGCAAGAATGGTATGGTTAAGTTGAATGTCCTTTTTAATGAAATATCAAATTTCATGAATATAAAACAAGTTGATGCAAAGCAAATAAATAAATCATTACTTGATTTGGAAGAAGCGATGAAAATCCCTGATTATATTAAAATAGCCGATATTCTTAAGTTTTCATTAAAGCCGATATTAAAAAGTTCGATATAATTATCAGATAACCGATAGTTTTGGATCTAATGATTAATACTTCTTGCATTATTGGAGGGGATCATGAACTTCAGCAATAAAAACATACTGGTTATAGGCGGAACCGGTACAATCGGACAAACTCTTGTCAAAAAGCTTCTGGCATTGAATCCCAGGGTAATAAGAATATATAGCAGAGACGAATATAAACAATTTGTAATGCAAAGCAATTATTGCGAGGAAAAACGGCTCAGATTCCTTTTAGGGGACGTCAGGGACAAGGAAAGGCTTGATCGCGCCATGAACGGCGTTGACGTCGTGTTTGATCTTGCTGCGTTGAAGCATGTGCCTGCAGCGGAATATAATCCGTTTGAAGCAGTTAAGACAAATGTAATCGGTACACAAAATGTAATAGAGTGTGCGATGGATAATAATATTGAAAAAGTCATTTACACCAGTTCGGATAAAGCCGTATCACCTACAAATACAATGGGGGCAACGAAATTGCTGGCGGAAAGGATGATCGTATCCGCCAACTATTACAGGGGGAATGCCGATATTGTGTTTGCAGCCGTCAGGTTTGGCAATGTCATGGGTTCAAGAGGTTCCGTATTGCCACTATGGAGGGAGCAAATCCTTGCTAATGGATATATAACAATAACAGAGCCGGAAATGACAAGATTCATGATGAGTATTAACGATGCCGCCGGACTTACAATAAAGGCTTGCGAAAAAGCCAGGGGCGGAGAGGTTTTTGTATTGAAAATGCCTGTCATGAAGCTTATTGACCTTGCAGAGGTGTTTACGGAAGAAATATGTAAAAAGCATTCCTTACAGAGAAAAAGTATAGAAATCAGGAAAACCGGGCTGAGACCGGGAGAAAAGATGTATGAAGAGCTTATGAGCAATAAGGAAAAATCGGAATCCCTTGAAAATGAAGATATGTATGAGATTATTCCATCAGGCGGTTTTGAAAAAAATATGAATAGAGGAATGCCGGTTACTGAAGAAACAGCAGCTACTGAAGAAATAAATGAAGCCATATATTCATCGGAATATCAAAATATAATGACAAAAGCTGAAATAAGGCGTTATTTGCATAGTAATGATTTGATTATATAAATTTTTCAAATATTATTGATTGTGAAATGAGGGCGTCTATGAAAACCGGTATAATAATGCAAGCCAGGATGGGATCAACCAGGCTTCCGGGCAAAGTGCTTACGGATTTGATGGGAAAACCTGTTTTACTGCATACCATTGACAGGTTGAAACAATGTAAGAAGGTTGGGAAGATAATTGTCGCAACTACCATATCTCCCAGGGACGACATTATTTTTGATAAATCGAATGAATTTGGTGTTAAGGTTTTCAGAGGCAGTGAAGAAAATGTTTTAGAGAGGTACTATCAAGCTGCCCTCGCAAATGACCTGGATACTATTGTGAGGATAACCTCCGATTGCCCGCTGATAGATCCCCATATTATTGATCTTGCGGTGGATGAATTTGAAAAAGGCGGCAGCGACCTTGTTTCAAATGCAGGGGCTGAGCTTTCCAACAGAACTTTCCCCAGGGGGCTGGATTGTGAAGTGTTTTCATTGAGAGCATTGGAACAAGCTTATTATAAGGCTTCCGAGCAATACCAGAGGGAGCATGTCACTCCATATATATATGAAAACATGAAGGTATTTTTCTTCAAAAACAACAAAAACCATTCAAATTACCGTTGGACTCTGGATACGGTAGAAGATCTTGAGCTTATTAGTGAAATCTATAAAAATTTATATAAAGGCAAGCATGATTTCTATTTTAAAGATATTTTAGAGCTAATGATAAATAAACCTGAGCTTCAAAATATAAACGCACATATTGAGCAAAAGAAAACCCAACAATTAATTATAAAAGAAGTAAGGGTTTACTATAGAAAAGATAGACTTATCAGCCTGGGGTGAGATTATGTTTATTAATAACGGCTAAAAAATTGTGGCGACAATAGAAGCGAGGATGACCTCCTCCAGGCTTCCGGGAAAGGTTCTGATGGAGCTTGGAGGCAGACCTTCATTGCAACAGATGATAGAGCGTCTGAAAAGAGGCAGGTATATCGATGATGTTGTGGTAGCAACTACCATCAACAAGACTGACGACCCCATAGCTGAATTGTGTGAAAAGCTTGGCTGTACATATTTCAGGGGAAGCGAAGAGGATGTCCTGCTCAGGGTGCTGGAAGCGGCGAAATCAGCTTCGGCGGATATCATTGTTGAGATTACAGGCGATTGTCCCGTTATTGATTGGAGACACGCGGACAGGCTGATCGAAATGTTTTTTTCCGGAGATTATGATTACTGTTCAAATGTTATTGAAAGGACCTTCCCAAGAGGATTTGATACGCAGGTATTTCCTGTAAGCGTTCTTGACAGGGTAAATACCCTGACTTCATGCAAAACCGACCATGAACATGTTTCTATTTATATCTATACCCATCCTGAGCAGTTCAGGCTTTTGAACTGGAAAGCGGATGAACATATGCGCCACCCTGAATTTGAAATAACCCTGGACACCCCGGAAGACTATAGAATGATTCATGAAATATATGAAAGGCTTTACTGTAAAAACAGTGATTTCTCTTGCGAGGATGTTATAAAGCTGCTTATGGAGGATGAAAGCCTCATCGGGATAGTCAGGGATATAAAGAGGAAAAACCCTTTACATAAATAATTGCCGGAGGAAAAGATGAGCCTGAAATATAATGTTGTGATTATTGGTGCGGGAAATATAGGAGCATTTTTTGATAATCCCCGAAGTGAAGATATTTTAACCCATGCACATGGTTTTTCAATGGATGAAAGGTTTAATTTGCTTGGCTTTGTGGATATAAACAAAGAAAAAGGGCAAAAAGCCGCTGAATTATGGGGTTGCAATTATTACGGGAGCATTGACGGGGCGAAGGCTGGGAATAAAATTGATATAGTATGTATCGCCGTGCCGGATGAGCTTCATTTTGAATACCTGAAAAAGGCAATGGATATGGACGTAAAGCTTATATTCTGTGAAAAGCCTATTACTAAAAACCTTAAGGATGCTGAAAAATTGTTGGAAATCTATTCTTCCAAAAACGCAAAAATTGTTGTGAATTATTCCAGAAGATTTGTCGATGAATTTTATGGGATTAAAAACGATTATAACGGGGGGAAATATGGAAAATTCCTGACCGGTACGGGTTATTACGGCAAGGGTATAATGCATAACGGTTCACATATGGTCGACCTCCTGGGGGTGATCCTGGGAGAAGTTAAAGAGAATAAAGCATTAAGCGGAACAAATGATTTTTATGCCGATGATCCCACAGTATCAGTCTATTTGAAGTTTGACGAAGGGGGCGTTATTTTATCGGCTGCCGACTGCAGGGCATATACGGTTTTTGAAGCTGATTTGCTTTTTGAAAAGAAAAGAATTAAAATATTAAATTCGGGATTTTCAATTGAGTCATACGACATAGTTGACAGCCCTATTTTTAAAGGCTACAAAAGTCTGGAACAAACAGGGTTATTCGATACTTCATTAAAAATGGCAATGATGAATGCAGTTCGGAATATAGGCAACCATCTTGAGGGAAATGAAGAGATAAAGTGCAGTTTTTTTGATGCATACAAGACTTTGAAGATTTGTTCCTCCATCAGGAAAGGTATATAGTTATGGAAACTGCAAAAAAGATTTTACTATTTTCACGGGATCCCGGGGGCGCAAATACCGTTATCCCTTTAGTAGAACCTCTAAAGGAAAAAGGATACGAGGTTCTGGTATTTGGTAAGGATGCAGCATTAAAAAAGTACCAAGCGGCTGGAATCAAAGCAATTGACATAATGGATCATTTAAACGGGATATCATTGGTTGAAGTTGGATACTTTTTAGATGGGATTGCACCGGATTTTATTATTACCGGAACCAGTGCGGATGATTTCGTCGAAAAGTACATTTGGGACAGGGCATGCAAAAAAGGGATCAAGACCTTTGCGATTCTGGATCAATGGGTAAATTACGGAGTAAGATTTTCTCCCTATACATCGGCGGAACTGGATAGATATAATCAGGATAAAAGGCATGAGTATCAGCCCTTCAAAATACTGGTAATGGACGAGTATGCAAAAGATGAGATGCTTAAGGAAGGATTTGAAACCGACAGGCTTGTAGTTACCGGACAACCGCATTTTGACTACATAAAAGCCATGGCGCAGAGCCTTTCGGAGAAAGAAAGGTTTGATCTGAGAAGCAGGCTGAATATAAAAAACAGTCAGAAAACAGTATTGTTTGCTTCTGAACCTATAACAGAGTGTTATGGTGATATAAACAGCAGAAATTACTGGGGATATACGGAGATTGGTATTTTTTTGGAATTAGCCGATGCATGTAAAAATATTCAGGCAAATGAAGGTGTGGATATTAAGCTGATTCTCAGGCCGCACCCCAAGGAAAAGCCGGATAAAATAGAAGATATGATAAAGAGCATTGAAGGTGAATTGGACATTGCAGTGGAATATAAAGAAGAATCATTGATGCTGGCTTCAATTTCCGACGTTGTGACGGGTTTGTCTTCAATGCTTCTTATTGAAGCCATGATAATTGGAAAGCCGATATTAAGCATTCAAATCGGATTATCAAAAACGGACCCGTTTGTTTTTTCCCGAAAAGGTATTACCAGTACAGTTTTGGACAGGGGCAGCTTATACGGACAGCTCAGGGATTTGCTTGTTTTGGGAACTCCGCAGAATCATTCTTACAAGTTTCCCGAATCGTCTGTTGAAAATGTAATTAATTGCATGGAGAAATGGATTTGATAATATGCCGGTAGAAATCATACCATTAACAAAAGAGTTTTACAGCGAATGGGACAGGTTTTGTGATAGGAACGAAGAAGCCTGGTTCTGGCATACTTCAGGCTGGATAGACTATTGTATGAAAAGCAGGTTTGATACAGTAGCATATAACAGATCATTTTCTATAGTTGAAAACAATAATATTATTGCCATAGTCCCTCTTTTGATCGAAGAACCGACAATTAACGGGGAAACTATAAAAGAAATAAGTTTTAGCGGCGGGAACACTCCACTTTTTATAATTGATAAAAGTATTATTGGCAAAAAGCGTGCCGGCCTATCTGCTGAAATATGGGATAAAATATGGAGCATTGCAAAAAATGAAGGAATTGCAAGATGCCTCTTCAAGTTGAATATGCAAACTGAAGCATATTTACGAAGCATGACGATTGAAAACAATTTGTATAAAAAAGGTTTTTTTGATACTTCTACTTATTCCTGCATTTTGAATATATCTCAAAATGAAGATGATCTGATGTCAAATATGAGAAAAGGGCATAGGGCGGCAATAAAAAAGGCGCAGAAAAGCCTTCAATGCATATGCTACGATATTACCAATGTAGACGAGAAAGTAATGGAGGAATTTGGGAAGATATACTTTATGGTTGCAAAAAAAGCAACAAGACCTGATGAGACATTTAAAAAGCTGCACGGTTTTGTGAAAAAGGGCAATGCAGTTTTGCTTAAAGCAAATCTGGGAGAAGAAATTGCCGGTTATACAATGGTATTTTATTATAAGAAATATGCATATTATGCAATGGCATGTGTAATCGAAAAATTCAAGGATCAGGACGTATCTCATTTTCTGCAATGGAATGCGATAAGCTATTTGAAACACCATGGCATATGCTATTATGAGTTGGGGGATCAGTTTTTTTCCAAATCTTTTTTTCACCAGGTCAGCGATAAGTCCATGAGCATAAGCGCATTTAAAAGGGGTTTCGGGGGACGGCTTGTGCAGCAGATCAGCGGTGAATATTATTTTTCGCTTGAGTATTTTAAAAAGGTCTTTCAGCAGCGGATTACTTCTTATGAAAATGAAATTGAGTGGATTGTTGGTGAAGCTTAAAAATTGTTGCTTGAGCTTATAATTTTTTTTGATTATCCGATATATACATAGTGATAATCTTAGGGCTTGTCTGGTAATAAACGTGCCATCTGATTCCGTGATGATTTTTTGTCCGGCAAGGCGGATGGAGGCGCAGATACTTTGTGTATCTAAGCCGACAACAACGAAGCCGGACGGAAAATCAACCGGAATGCTTGGCATAGTTATTGCCAGACAAGCCCTTATATGTTGGAGGAGCATACAATGCCGGTTTTAGCCATAAATGGCGGGGAAAAGATCAGAAGTAAGCTGTTTCCTGCTTATAGCGTAATAGGAAAAGAAGAAGAGGAAGAAGTCATAAAGGTTATCAAGTCGGGTGTTTTGTCAAGATTCCTTGGCGCATGGCACGAGGATTTTTATGGAGGCCCCCAGGTAAGAGCTTTGGAAGAGGAATGGGCCGGGTATTTCGGAGTAAAGCATGCAATAGCTGTCAATTCCGCAACATCAGGTTTGTATTGTGCGGTAGGAGCTGCCGGTATAGGTCCCGGGGATGAGGTGGTAGTATCTCCGTATACGATGTCCGCATCTGCAACGGCTCCGCTCGTTTATAATGCCATTCCTGTTTTTGCGGATATCGAAGAAGATTATTTTTGCTTGAATCCGGAATCTATTGAAAGAAAAATAACTGAAAGGACCAAAGCGATAATTGCAGTAGACCTGTTCGGACAGCCTTATGACGCCGCCGCTAAAAATGCTTTGGCAAGGAAGCACAACTTATTGGTTATTGAGGATACCGCACAAGCTCCCGGTGCAAAATACAAAGGGAAATATGCGGGAACCCTGGGCGATATGGGAGTGTTTTCTTTGAATTACCATAAACATATACATTGCGGCGAAGGCGGGATTGTTGCTACTGATTATGATGAGCTCGCAGATAAAATAAGGCTTATACGGAATCATGCCGAGGCGGTTGTAGAGAAAAAAGGGTTTGATTCATTAGTTAACATGGTCGGATTCAACTACAGAATGACGGAAATAGAGGCTGCTATTGCAAGGCAGCAGTTGAAAAAGCTTGACGGACTGTTAAAAAAACGTCTTGAAAATGTGGACTTCCTGACAGCGGAATTATCAAAGATTCCTGCTTTGGAGCCTGTAAAAACAAGAAGCGGGGCAAAGCATGCATTCTACGTTCATCCTGTAAAATATAGATCATTGGACACCGGAGTTTCCAGAAACAGGTTCGTAGATGCAGTCAAGGCTGAGCTTATGCCCACGGAATTGAGGGAAGCAGAGGGTGTGAATATCGGCTCGGGATACGTCAGGCCACTATATCTTCAACCGCTGTTCCAGCGGCAAACGGCGTATGGAAACAATGGCTGTCCGTTTAAATGCCGGAATTATGAGGGTAGTGTTGATTATTCAAAAGCCGATTGTCCTGTATGTGAGGATATGCATTACAATACCTTGCTGACGCATGAACTGATGAGGCCTCCGATTTCAAAAGAAGACCTGAATGACGTCGTAAATGCCTTTAAGAAAGTTTGGGAGAATATAAATGAGCTTGAGTAAAATTGTTAAAATAAAAAATAAAACAATAGGCGCAAACCACCCTTGCTACATCATTGCTGAAATGTCTGCGAATCACGCAGGCAGTATGGACAGGGCAATGGAGATTATTCATGCTGCGAAAGAAAGCGGCGCAGACTGTATAAAAGTCCAGACCTATACGGCAGATACTCTGACAATTAACTGCAATAATGAATATTTCCAGATTAAAGAAGGAACCTGGAAGGGAGAAAACCTCTACAATCTTTATCAAAAAGCATATACTCCATGGGAGTGGCAGGGAAGATTGAAAGAGGAAGCAGAAAAGATAGGACTTGATTTTCTTTCAACGCCTTTTGACAAAACTGCTGTTGATTTTTTGGAAGAATTGGGAGTTGATTTTTACAAAATAGCATCCTTTGAGTTGGTCGACATCCCTCTTATCAAGTATACGGCGTCTAAGGGAAAGCCAATCATATTGTCAACAGGGATGGGAAGTATCGGTGAAATCGATGAGGCTGTAAAAGCTGCAAAATCGCTGGGCAATGAAAGCATATGCCTGCTCAGATGTTCAAGCGCCTACCCTGCGATACCTTCGGATATGAATTTAAAAATAATAAACCATTTGGAGGACACCTTCGGATTCCCGGCCGGTTTATCGGACCATTCGATGGGATCCCTGGCTGCTGTGGCAGCAGTGGCAATAGGAGCAAAAATAATAGAAAAGCACTTTTGCATGAGCAGAGAAATCGAAAATCCTGATTCATCTTTTTCAATGGAACCTGATGAATTTAAAAAAATGGTCGAAGAGATAAGGGTAGCAGAAAGAGCCATCGGGGAAATAAATTATGATGTTTCCGAAGGGGAAGAAAAAAACAGGACTTTCAGGAAATCAATTTTCGTTGTTAAAGACATTAGAAAAGGCGATGCCTTCACTGAACAAAACATCAGGGTAATAAGGCCGGGCTATGGCCTGGAACCAAAATACCATGAAGCTGTACTCGGCAAAAAATCAACTATGGATATCGGTTCAGGAAACCCTTTAAAGTGGGAACACATAGAAGGAAGCTGATCAAAGCCAAATAATAGTCTATGACAAAGGTATTATTAAAACAAGCAGTAAATGGCAAAACAGTCGGATGGAGATTGATAGAGTTGATAAACCTGATATGTGGTGATGCTGGATGAAAAACATAGCAATAAGGTGTGACGGAAACGAACAAATAGGGATGGGGCATGTGATGCGCTGTCTTTCATTGGCGGCAGAGCTGGCGGAGCAAGGCGTGAATGTGACTTTTTTTAGCAGGTTTCGAGAGGGGATCAAAAAAATAAGAAGCCTTGGGTTTAAGACTATTGAGATGACTGTAGATGACAGTGACAAAAAAAGTGAAGTTACAAATGGAAATAAAACTCCGGTCCTGTTAAAAGAAGC
>VEPD01000132.1 GCA_012027035.1 Ruminiclostridium sp.
CAGTAGGTCCGGTTGCGCCTGTGGCTCCGGTGGCTCCGGTAGCACCTGTTGCGCCTGTGGCACCTGTAGCTCCTGTAGCACCTGTTGCGCCTGTGGCACCTGTAGCTCCGGTGGCACCCGTAGCTCCAGTAGGTCCGGTTGCGCCTGTGGCGCCTGTGGCACCAGTTGCACCTGTGGCTCCTGTAGCACCTGTTGCGCCAGTAGCACCAGTGGCACCAGTAGCTCCTGTAGCTCCTGTAGCTCCTGTAGCTCCGGTTGCGCCTGTGGCTCCGGTAGCACCCGTTGCACCTGTAGCTCCAGTAGCACCTGTAGCACCAGTAGCTCCCGTTGCACCTGTTGCACCCGTTGCACCTGTTGCTCCCGTTGCGCCTGTTGCGCCAGTGGCTCCGGTGGCTCCGGTTGCGCCTGTGGCTCCGGTTGCGCCTGTAGCACCCGTTGCACCTGTGGCGCCGGTAGCACCCGTTGCACCTGTAGCACCTGTGGCGCCTGTAGCACCCGTTGCACCTGTTGCACCTGTGGCTCCCGTTGCGCCTGTTGCGCCAGTTGCGCCAGTGGCTCCGGTGGCGCCGGTAGCACCCGTTGCGCCTGTAGCACCCGTTGCACCTGTGGCTCCGGTTGCGCCTGTTGCACCTGTGGCTCCGGTTGCGCCTGTTGCACCAGTCGGTCCAGTCGGTCCAGTCGGTCCAACACGCCACATATTTGCCAGTTCACCAGCATACATATCAGCGCCAATAGCTTCGTTAGGTCCATAATAACCATCATTAGGTCCATAATAACCATTTACTTCTATCACTCTGTTTTCACCTTCTTTCTGTTAAAATGCATACTGAGTTGTAAACTCAAGAATATGCTTCAGAATATTATATGTGAAAACCTGTAATTTGCTACTTATGTAAACCAATAATATAATAGTATATTTTGTTTTGTTAAGTCTTAAATTACTCCGATTGACAAGCACAGGACATACCGTGGTAGCATAAATTGAACTACAGAATGGAAGTGAAAATATTATGGAAATCGAAAATACAATAGGACTGAAGAAAGGAAAAATAAAATTGTATTCTTTTCAAAAGGCGATGATAAATCTACGTTAACAACCATCATGCCAAATATTATATAAATTTATTTTGAAATCCATTGAGTCATTCCTGGTCCAAATTTCTCATCGGGTCTTTCACTAAAACCAAACTGTTTGTAAAATGATTCCTTATTCTTTGCAGCCATAAGGATGACAGAAACCCCTTCTCCTTCAGCTATACTGCTACTTATATGTTCCATCACCATATTCATCATTGTTTTGCCTATCCCTTTACCTTGAAATTCAGGCAAAACGACAACATCCACAATTATTGCAACATATCCCCCATCACTTACTACTCTTGCCATTCCAACGGTTTTGTCTCCATTAACTGCAGAAACAATGTATGAAGAATTACTTATACCAGTTTGTGCTTGTTTAGTCGCTAATTCTTTCCAACCGACAGATTTGCACAAATGCTTATAATCGGTGACAGAAATTGAATTTATATATTGTATATCTGAACACCCCATTCCTTTCAGCCTCCCATTTACTAAAGTAATGTTAACACTCAACCTTCCACTAATATGTATAGAAGTTTACCATAACATGCCCTGCCATTCCTGTCGAACCTAAAACCAATATTTTATTCCTGTTCAATTAAAGATCCCCGTCCTCCATACCGTATGCATAATATAATCTGTATAACTCATAATGATTTTTACAACCTTTTTGGATACATTATGAACATCGTAATCGTTTGCTATACTACTGTCATAATATTCACCAACTCGGCAACTTGCTACAATATCAATGGATTGCAGCACCCTTTCTGCTTTGGGAACGCAATGAGAATTAATATTTAAAATAAGTGTTATTTGTTTTGCAGCTCCTTTATTTCAATTTACATAACATAATGTAGAGCATAATTGACTTATGTAAAAGATTCTCCGAGGAGTAATTATGGCAGTGGAAAAGCTAAAATAATGAATGAAAATATCATAAGGAATAAATTGGGACGATTCTCCAAACATATAGACACCTGGCTTATTTTTTTACTATGCAACTTTTTTAAAACAAGACATATGATAAATAATAGGAGAGGGGACGTCTATATTTAACTCAAATATTTGGGGAGGGAACTTATGAAAAAACTCTTATTACCGGTGCTGATGGATTTATTGGAAGCCATCTTGTAGAACAACTTATAAAGGAAGGTAAAAAAGTAAAAGCTTTTGTTTATTATAATTTATTTGGTAATTGGGGATGGCTTGATACGTTACCTAAAGAGCTCCTAGATGAAATAGAAATATATGCAGGGGATATCTCACTTACATATTCTTATATAAAAGTAAAGGATTGATGATATGATAACAATAAGTCTCTGTATGATTGTTAAAAATGAAGAGGAAATATTGGCACGGTGTTTGGACACAATCAAAGATATTGTGGATGAAATAAATATCGTGGATACGGGCTCTACCGACCGGACAATAGAAATCGCACGGCAATATACCGACCGTGTTTTCCATTTTAAATGGATTAATAACTTCGCAGCTGCCAGAAATGAATCGTTTAAATATGCTACCAAAGACTATATTTTATACCTTGACGCAGATGACGTTTTGCTGGAAACCGATCAGGCAAAATTGAAGGAATTGAAGGAAACCCTGGATCCTTCTGTAGATTCAGTATCCATGTATTATGATGCAGGCACCGATGAATTCGGTAACGTCACTATGCGATACCGTCGTAACCGGCTTGTTAAGAGGGAGAAAAACTTTCAATGGCGGGGAGACTGCCATCAGTACTTGGAAGTACAGGGGAAAATTATAAATTCGGACATAGCCGTCACCCATAAAAAAATCCGTCATGCAGTTGGCCGTACAGTTTCCATATATAAAAACAAAATTGCATGCGGAGATGTCTTTACACCAAGAGACCACTTTTACTATGGCAACGAATTAAGAGAAAACGCACGTTATGAAGAAGCTATAGAAAGCTACAAAAATAATATCTCCATGAAAGAAGGATGGATTGAAGACAAGATTTTCGCGTGCATTTATAAAGGAGATTGTTATCGCTATCTCGGAGACATGGATAATGAATTGGCTTCCCTTTTTGAATCTTTTAAATTTTCATCTCCCCGAGCGGAGGCATGCAGCCGTATCGGGTATAATTTTCACCGAAAAAAAGACTATAAAACAGCCATTTTCTGGTATGAACTGGCCACGCGGCAAATTCCTGATTCCGAGCGGTGGAGCTTCGTTTATCCGGCTTACCATACATGGTACCCCCATTTGCAGTTATGCGTTTGCTACTACAATTTGGGAGACTATCAAAAGGCTCATGATCATAATGAGCAAGCCGCAAAATATCGACCGGAAGACAAAAGCGTACTGCACAACAAGAAATTGTTTGAGAGAATAATGAATGAAGATAAAAATTTATAGCATGGATACTATCTTAGAGCCGTTGCAGCTTTTTGAATTGCAACGGCTGATCCCTGTTGCCCATAAATATGTTTTTACAGAGATTAGAAAAATGCAGCATCATCATATGGAATGAAACTTGATAGGCCTGGCAGGTATACCTACTGCCGTGCAGTCTTCAGGTATATCCCTGATCACGACAGCTCCAGCCCCCAGGATACTCCAGCAGCCTACCGATCTCTTTGGGATGACAGCCGCTTTTGACCCGATTTCACAGCCTTCATGGATCAAGACATTCCCCGATAGTGTCACATCCCAGTATAATGTGACAAAATCCTCAATCACCGTATCGTGTCCTATGCCACATCCTGGGTTGATGGTCACGAAACTTCCGATTTTGATATTCACCGACAAAAATGCACCCCAGCAGATGATATTGCCTGTACCCATTTCAATAAATTCATTTCTGGCAACTCCTGGATGTATCAGATTTGCAAATTTCAAACCATACGTCTGTGCTTTTTGTACCAGTCTGAATTTATCCCTTGGATTTCCAACTGCACATACTGTCCAAATACTATTGTCCCGGTTTCTTTCACACCAGTCGAATCCTCCTAACACCGGGTCATTGTTAATGATTGTGCCTTGCTTTTCAGGAGTCTCATCGATAAACCCAAGAAAATTCCATTGGCTTTTATCATGATTGATATCCTTAATCAGCTGGGCTACCTCTCTGCCCAAAGCGCCTGCTCCTATCACAACCAAATCTTTCATAACCTGCCTCCTTAACAGCATTCCGGTCACTTACCACATAAAAGGATAGGGGACACACCCTCTGAGTTACGGGTAATCCGTAGAAAGGTGCGGGGACACACCCTCTGAGTTACGGGTCACGGGATATGAGGAGGGAATGTCCCCTTTTGAAATGGTAGATATCTTCTCTCTTTATTCCCCGAAATACATGCTCTTTGACGGTCTGCTCATTACCACATGGCTGTCCTGGACGTCGCAGCTGACAATGGAACCCATACCTACCCTGGCCTTTTTCCCAATATGGATTTTTTCCATAATGATGCATCCGGAGCCCAGCAGAGTTCTTTCATCCATCGTAACATCACCTGCAATGATACAATTGACAAGGCAGGAGCAGTAATCCCGGATAACCGCGTCATGTCCAACCACCGTTCTCATATTTAGAAACACATGCCTTCCGATATCAACATTGACTGATACTATGCAATCAATACCAATAATCGAACCCTCACCGATTCTTGCGCTCCGGGCTACTCTTGCCGATGGATGGACCAGAACCGGAAACCTCAGAGGATAGCCCTTGATATTATTATAGATCCTTTCCTTTACTTCAGGATTACTTATAGCAAGTACTACATTTGCGGGATGTTCAAGGCTTTTCAACACCTCGCCTGTACCTATGACCTTATATCCGTTAACAACCTCGCTGCAATCCCCTTTGATATCGTCCAGATAACCTGAAATGCTCCATGTCGGTCTTATACGGTTAATATCCTCGATTAATTCAACAACTTCTCTTGCCATGCCTCCGGAACCATAAATTATTATTTCTTCCACCATTATCTCACCCTGCCTTCTACAAACCTTTGGCGTATTTCAAAAGTAAAGCTTCCACAGGGGGTCGTCAGCCTATAAAAGATAGCCGCGTGACGGCCAATAGCCGCCCCTGCTTTTTGAAACATGTCTATACTTTTATCTGCCGTGAGATGAATATACCCTGATAATCCGGCAGATAGTATCAATAACATCAGCGCCCATTCTTCCATGCATTGGCAGCACAAGAATCTCTCCAGCCGCCTTCTCAGCCACAGGCAGGCTTCCTTCGTCTGCCGCCGGCAAATTGCGGTAGCACATGAACCTGCTGCAAAGCGGATAGAAGTATTTCCGTGTAAAGATATTGAATTTTTTCAACTCTTCAAACAGTTCATCTCTTGAATGGCCGAACTCTTTACAGTCTATCCTTATTGGGAAATACGCATAATTATGCTTCACACCCTCGATATCCCTGAAAAAAGTTAATCCCGGTATATCCATTAATTGCGCGCGGTATTGATTTGCGACCTTCCTCCTGTTTTCGATTTCCTCATCTATTATTTCAAGCAGCAGTAATCCGATGGCCGCTTGCAGCTCATTCATTTTTCCGTTTGTCCCGGGTTCTATAATATTCTCTTCATTTTTAATGCCGAAATTTCTTAACATATCCGCTTCCTCTTTTAAAAACGGATGGTTAAAGGTCAATGCTCCTCCTTCAACCGAATGGTAAACCTTGGTTGCATGAAGGCTGAACATGGAAATATCACCGAATGCTCCAATGGGTTTTCCAGCTACCTCCACGCCGAATGCATGGGCTGCATCATATATCACCTTCAGAGCATATCTGTCGGCAATCTTTTGTATTTTCTCAACTGCGCAAGGGTTCCCATAGACATGTACCGGCATAATGGCTGAAGTCCCGGGTGTAATTAATTTTTCAATACAATCAGGATCCATGTTCAAGGTTTCATTCTCGACATCACAGAATACAGGCTTAAGATTGCTCCATACCAGAGCATGGGGTGTGGCGGCAAATGTAAACGGAGTAGTAATCACTTCTCCGGAAAGCTTCAAAATCCTGCATGCAATTTGCAGCGCTATCGTTCCGTTTGAAAACAATGATAAATTCATGACCTTCAGATAGCTGCCTAATTCCTCCTCCAGCTTGCGGACCATAGGACCGTTATTGGTCAATTGCTTGCTTTCCCAAATCTGCCTGACCTTAACCATCACTTTATTTATGTCGGGCAATAATGGCTGGGTGACAAATACCGGTTCCGGAAAAGATTCAATCAATTCCATAAGAAAACCCCTTTCAAGCAAAGCACTGGTGAAAATATAACTTCCGCTATAAATTTCTGCAAACGCAGTCCCTTCGGCCAGCATTTGCAGAAAAATCGGAAGTAATATTTTCAGTGCTCCTAAAAAAATATGTAGATAATATTAATTTGCATTATCCCTGTAAAAGCGGAAGTTTTCTTCAGCATTTTGCTTGTCGTACCTGTGTTTCTTCAAGGAATCTTCATCATGAATTGAAGCGCAAAAATTTGTTCTGCTTCCATTTTCCATTTCATGGATACACTTCTCATATTTCCACCCGTATCTATTGCGGAATTGGGGATTATTGTACTTTTCCCGATGAATGCTAAAACAGGTTTTCACTTTCCTGTCAAGGCTGCACCGGCTTTTACCGCAGCAGGAATCACAGGATACAAATTGGAGCTGATCTATTTCTATGCCCGGAATAAAGCCCATCTTGTAAGGTGTATAATGGGCAATCCTATGGCATATTTCCATATCTCCCATGCAGTTCTCCTCACTCCAGTAACCAAGCAGTTCCAGCAGCTCAGGCCTCAAACACTGGCAGCAGCCTTCGACGAATCCCTTCTGAATCTGCAGGTAATGTATCCCTTCAAACCGCTGCAATAGTAACGGAAGTCTGTAACGACCATAATATTCCTTACTGACAGCGCCCAAAAGTCCAAGATTGGGAAATACCTTAAAGGTATCCATAAATTTGGGCACCCAGTCGGAGGTATGAATATTCACATCATTGTCTATAGTAATGAAAAATTGCTCCTTACTTCTTTTTGATAGATTATAATTTACGGCATGAATGGGCCCCTGATTGGCATCAAGCTTTGTTTTTGAAATAATCCTGCTGTCCTTCAGATCATTAATATACTCCCATGTACCATCCATAGAGTTGTTGTCAATAATATGAAGATGGAAATCATCCTTTGTATTAAACAGGGCTGTCAGGTTTCTGGCTGTCAGGCCCATCCGGTTCCATGCAATAAAACTGACGAGAGGCGGAATCATATACCTCACCCCTCACTCATAAAAATTAAAGTTCTCTTCGGCCCAATCTTTGTAATATAAATGGTTTTTCATAGATTCCTCATCATGTATGGAGGCACAATAAGCAGTTCTTTTGCCTTCCTTGATCTCTTCAAATGTTTGCAGATGCCTCCATAAGTATTTCATGGCAAAAAGCGGATTCCTGTAAAATTTGTCCCTGATGGAAAAGCATGTTTCGGTTTTTCTGTCAAGTTTGCACCATTCATGTGCGGTACATTCTTCGCACGTAATCTCCTGTACCTGATCGATCTCTATGGTTGTTGCATAACCAACGGTGAAAGGCGTATAATGTACGATTCTGGGCGAAATATCCGCATCTCCGTAATGTCCTTCCTCACTCCAATAACCTATCAGATTTATTAATTCCGGCTTGAGACACTGCAGATGTCCCGGGACAAAATCAATGGGGTCAGTAAGTGAAGCATTTTTTAGCCGGATATAGCTTATACCGTTTTTTATATTGAACAATACGGGGGGCAAATATCCCGTGTAAGGTGCAGCCTTGGGCACACCCAGGAGCCCTACCTCGGGAAATTCTCTGAAAACCTCCATGAACCTTGTGATCCAGTTTTTCGTATAGATGTGGACATCACTATCCATTATTATAAAAAACTGTTCCGGCTTCCTTCTTGCCAGGGCATAGTTGGAGGCATAAATGGGACCTCTGTTTTTATCAAATTTTATTTTGGATTTTATCCTTTCATCCTTCAATTCCTGAATAAAGTCCCAGGTATTGTCCATGGAATTACTATCTATGATATACAGCTCAAAATCCTCTTCAGTATCAAGTAAAGCCGCAAGGTTCCTTGCCGTCAGGCCCAGTCTGTTCCATGCCACAAAGCTCACCATCGGGGGCATCATTCTTATCAGTCCTTCCTTAGGGCTTGTCTGGTAACATCTGCACCAAGCATTCCGGCTGATTTTTCCGTTCGGCTTCGTTGTTGTCGACTTAGATACACAAAGTATCTGCGCCACCATCCGCCTTGCCGAACAAAAAATCATCCCGGAATCAGATGGCACATCTATTACCAGACAAGCCCTTAATTTGAATTTGCTATATAATAGTTAAAATTCTCCAGCGCCCAGTCCTTATTATATATATGCGATCCAATTGAAGCGGGATCATGTATGGATGCGCAATATACTGTCCTCTTTTCTTCCTGCAGTTCATTGAAATATTCCAGGTACTTCCATCGGAATTTTTCGGCAAAGGATTCATTTTTGTACCTGCTGTCTCTTATGCCAAAACAGGTGGTATTTACCTTATCAAGCTTGCACCGGCTTTGGCCCTCACATCCTCCGCACGGCAGAAATTGAAGCATATCGATGGTGATATTTGTGGCGAAACCGGCTCTATAGGGAGTATAATTATTGACCCTGATAGATAGCTCGGCATCACCATAACCGTTTTCTTCACACCAATAGCCAGTTATGTCGATCAATTCCGGTCTTAAGCACTGGCAGTGTCCCGGAATAAAATCCATCTCCGCTCCCAGCTTGCCGTTTTTTAGCTGCAAATAGCTTACGCCATTGGCTTCCCTCAATATTACAGGAGGCATATAGGGAGGATACGGAGCGGCTCTGGGTATACCTAAAAGGCCTACCTCCGGAAAGGTTTCGAATACTTGCATAAAACGTGAAATCCAATCAGGGGTGTAAATATATACATCACTTTCCAGTGCAATAAAATACTGATGGGATTTCCTCTTTGCAAGATTGAAGTTTACCGCAAAAATAGGCCCCTCATTAATAGGAAAACGGGTTTTTGATTTTATTCTGCCGTCGCTCAGGCTTTGAATATAATCCCATGTATCGTCTCCCGAATTGTTATCGATGATATGAAGTTCAAAATCATCGGTTGTTTTTAAAAGTGCGGTAATACTTCTTACTGTAAGCCCCATACGGTTAAAGGTTGAATAACTTACCAGCGGTGGAATCATGCAGTATACACTCCTTTCTCTCATTGTATATATTATGTTAAGTTATATAATCTGGTACACAATAGTTGTTCGTTCCGGTAAATATTATTATTTCGTCCTCAATAGATAATGCAAAAAAATCCGGGATATCAAGTTTTTTTGCATTATCTTACCTTAAGCTTTGTTGCAAAAAATAATTCATTCCACATATTAAATCTTTTTGCAACTTATATATGCACTTTTACAGGCCCTGTTTAATAAGATATAAGTAGACATAAATACCATAATAGTATAAGAAAAGCCGCAGCAGGAGGTAATTCATGAAAGCATTGATTTTAAGCGGAGGCACAGGTACGAGGCTCTGGCCGTTAACCTATACGTGGGCAAAACAGCTGCTCCCCATAGCAAATAAGCCTATATTGGTCCATATAATTGAAAAAGTCGTCAGGGCAGGTATCAAAGATATCGGTATTATTGTCGGAGATACCCATAAGGAAATTGAGGCTGAGGTAGGCAATGGAAGCCGTTGGGAAGTAGACATAAAATATATTCATCAATCATCACCTTTAGGCCTGGCACATGCTGTCAAAACTGCACAACCATATATACAGGATAATGATTTTTTAATGATTCTGGGAGATAATCTTCTGGAAATGGAACTCCATACCGTAATGGACTTTTTTTATTCCAGCAGCTCGAATGCTTGTATTCTTCTTCATAAAGTGTCAAACCCCTCTGAATATGGAATCGCAGAAATTGACGGAACAAGTGTGAAAAGGCTTGTGGAAAAACCGAAGCAATATATGGGCGATTTGGCTGTCATTGGAGTATATGTATTTGATAAGGCCATTTTCCCGGCAATTGAAGAAATACGGCCTTCTTTCAGAGGAGAGCTGGAAATAACCGATGCCATTCAAAGGCTCATAGAATGTGGGGCCAGGGTTTCATACCAGCTTACTTCGGGATGGTGGAAGGACACCGGATCGCCTCAGGATATGCTTGAAGCCAACAGGCTTGTATTATCCGGCATTACAGACACAAGCGAATATGCAGCCTGCAATATTTCAACCTCTGCAGCCGGTCTTCCCGGTGAACACAGCATATCGCTAATCAACAGCGTTATAAATGAACCCATAGCTATTGCAGAAGGCGTAAAAATAACCGACAGCGTAATTGGCCCATATGTATCCGTAGGTAGAGAAGTAACAGTAGAAAAATGCGTAATAGAGAACAGCATAATCATGGAAGGTACAAGGCTGGAAAATATAAAAGGTACTGTCAGTAACAGCCTTATCGGTAAAAACGTAATTATAAGAGGTTCTCTCAAAGATACGGGATCACCAAGTTTTATTATCGGCGATAAAGGCAAAATTGATATGTAAGGAGTGTTGGTTATGAGGATCATTTTAGTAACAGGAGGAGCAGGATTTATCGGCAGCAACTTTATCCGTTACTTTTTGACAAGAAACAAGAATTTTATCCTTATCAATATGGATAAACTGACCTATGCAGGTAACTTAAAGTCCCTCAAAGAAATAAATGACAGTCCCAGGCACCATTTTATTCATGGTGATATCTGCAATTATGAGCTGGTCAACTATGTCATGAGGAAATACAGGCCTGAAATTATCATTAACTTTGCAGCAGAATCCCATGTTGACCGGAGTATCAGCAATCCTTCAATATTTGCCGAAACCAATATCATGGGCACTTTAACGTTGTTGGAAAGTGCAGGACGCATATGGTCGAAGCAAGGTTACAAAGGGTGTAAATTCTTACAAGTTTCGACCGATGAAGTATACGGAAGCATAGATAATAATACCGATTATTTTTTTGAAGACTCTTGTATTCAGCCCAACAGTCCTTATTCCGCATCAAAAGCAGGCGCCGACTTGATGGTACGGGCATTTTCACGATCTTTCGGAATTCCTGCCGTCATATCAAGATGCTGTAATAATTACGGGCCGTACCAAAACCGGGAGAAATTTATCCCCAAGGGTATTACATGTGCTCTAAGGAATGAGCCGATCCCTATTTATGGAGACGGAAAAAACATAAGAGAATGGATACATGTATTGGACCATTGCTCGGCACTAACAAGGCTTATTTTTTATGGTAAACCCGGTGAGGTATATAACATAGGTACAGGAGATGAGCTTGACAATATTGAATTGGCTCAAAGAATATTAACCGATCTTGAAAAACCGCAGGACTTGATACGGTTTGTCAATGATCGTCCAGGGCATGACCTCCGTTATGCCCTTAGCAGCCGCAAAATAAAAAACAGCCTTGGTTGGATGCCAAAAATCAGCTTTGAAGAGGGTCTTCACCAGACAATCAAATGGTATAAAGACAACCGGGACTGGTGGGAGGGTTAATACTCCAGCGCAATATATAAAGAATGTGAATTAACCCCCCCTGCCAAGAGGGGGCACATGTAGGGAACGGCCCCCGTGCCGTTCCGCCAAGGTGAACAGAATCCGGATACGGAACGCCACAGGGGGCGTTCCC
>VEPD01000260.1 GCA_012027035.1 Ruminiclostridium sp.
GCTTACGGTCGTCCCTGCCAGCCTGACCGGGTCGAGCACCGCATTGGGCGTCAGCACTCCCGTACGCCCTACATTCACCCAAATTTCCTTTATCCTTGTCTGCTTCTTCTCCGCCGGGTATTTATAAGCTGCAGCCCATCTTGGAGTCTTCGTCGTACTTCCCAATACTTCACGCTGCGCCAGTGAATTGACTTTCACCACCGCTCCGTCAATTTCAAATGAAAAATCGCCTCTGCCCTCGCCTATTTGGAAGATTTCTTTTAAAGCATTGTCAATCCCCCTGCAGATTCTGAAATCGGGACTGACTTTAAACCCCATATATTTAAGAAATTCCAGGCTTGAGGAATGCGTGACGAATTCCCTGCCCTCCACCTGCTGAATATTGAATACGAAAATACCCAGCTTCCTTTTGGCAGTTATTCCGGGATCAAGCTGTCTGAGGGATCCTGCCGCGGCATTTCTGGGATTGGCAAACAAAGGCTGACCCATCTCTTCCAGTTCTTCGTTCATTTTAAGAAAATCATTTTTTGGTATGAACACTTCACCTCTTACTATAAGCGAGGGGATCTCCTCCCTTAAGCGTAAAGGGATGGATTTGACGGTTCTCAGATTATGTGTGACATCCTCCCCCACCAGTCCGTCGCCACGGGTGGCGCCGCGCACGAACCTGCCGTTCTCATACTCCAGTGAAACCGAAAGTCCGTCTATCTTTTTTTCAACAACATACTCCACCGCCTCTATCCCCAATACGTCCCGGACACGCTGATCAAAGGCTGCCAGTTCCTCGGCGCTGAACACGTCGGCAAGGCTCTGCATTTGTACCTGATGTACTATCTTTTCAAAGCCTTCCAGGGGCTGGCCCCCCACACGCTGCGTAGGCGAATCGGCCGATACAAGGTCAGGCCTTCCCGCTTCAAGCTCCTCAAGTTCTCTATAAAGTGAATCATATTCAAAATCGCTTATGTCGGGATTATCCTCGACATAATACCTATAGTTATGGTAATTTAGCGTATCCCTTAATTCCTTTATCCTGAGTTCGATCTTATCCATCTGGCAAGCCTCCCGGAAAATATTGCTTTCACCTGTTACTACAGCGAAACAAACATTGATTCACCGTTATTATTATACTGTTTTCAGGAGAAAAAATAAAGCTTTTCCCAGTTCAGAAGTGGAAAATCATCGACAATCGGATAAAAATATTCTATCCATAAGCGCCATATAAATTATCTAACTATTTAAATATTTTAGCTATTTTTTTATTGACATTAGATATTTTTATAGGTATAATGTATGTAAAGTAACTAATCCGGAGGAAATCATAATGATAATATCTACAACCGAAATCCAGAATAATTTCGGGAAGTTTCTTAAACTCAGCGAGTATGAGGACGTCATTATTACAAGGAACGGGAAAAAAGCAGCCAGACTCTCTGCCTTCAAGGAAGATGAGGACGGGTGGATGCTCCGTGAAACCTCTCCCGAATATGCCTCTTCGCGTGTAAAGGTATCATACGAGGAATTCCTCAAAATCACCGAGGAAAGCGAGCACAGGTATGAGCTTATAGATGGTGAGATCTATTTTCTCGCTTCACCATTTTATCCTCATCAGAAGGCTGTTAAGGAAATATTCGGAGAATTTATCAATTGGTTCAGAGACAAAAAGTGCGAACCATTGGCCGCACCATTTGACGTCACTCTCTTTAAAAGTGAAAAGAATATTTGCGTCGTGCAGCCGGATATACTGGTAATCTGCGATAGGGAGAAAATCGATGAAAAAGGCAGATATACAGGAGTCCCATCCCTTGTAGTTGAAGTTTTGTCAGAATCCACTTCCAGCAAGGATAATGTCACTAAGCTTAATCTTTATATGACCACGGGAGTAAAAGAATACTGGATTGTTAGCACTGAATCCAGGGAAATGTATATATATGTTTTCAATGACAAAGGAATCAAGCATATATACAGCTTTAATGAAAACGAACGCGCAGAGTCCTCGTACTTCAACGGATTGGGAGTCGACCTGCAAAGGGTATTTGCATAAACAGTGAAGCAAGCCAGTCGTAAGCACCGGTCAATGTACATATCTGTTTACATCATTCAGGGTAATACCCTGATGCAGTGCAATATTCAGCCCATTTGCTATAACTTTTGAGACTTTCTCGATAACTTCATCTATTTCTTTTGGTGTGACAATAAGATTTCCAATATATGGTTTCAAGACCTCCTGTATCATCATATACTTTTCATTTCTATCGATGCTTTTCATCATTGTATAGAAATCCGTTCCCTGAGGCGCCTGTTTTATCATGCTGTCCAGTACCAGATCAATGGTATCGTTGGCCATAGTAGCTGCATCTACAACTGTGGGGACGCCAATGGCGATAACAGGGATACCCAGCGTATCCTTCGAAAGTTCCATCCTTTTATTGCCCACACCCGAACCAGGCGATATACCGGTATCTGCTATTTGAATTGTAGTATTGACACGTTCCATCTTCCTGGAAGCCAGTGCATCAATAGCAATAATAAAATCCGGCTTTATCCTGTCTACTATTCCCCTTATGATTTCACCTGTTTCTATGCCAGTAATACCCAAAACGCCCGGAGCTACTGCACATACCGGCCTTACGCCCTTATCCACCTGCTCCGGTACATACTCCAGCAGGTGCCTTGTTACCATAACGCTTGACACGACCTTCGGTCCAAGTGCATCCGGAGTCACATTCCAGTTGCCAAGACCGACAACAAGTATTGTTGATTTTTCATCCAATTTCAGAATATTCACAAGCTCTTTAGCAAGAGCTTTGCATGTATTCTCATACAAAACCTGGTCATTATCTCTCAGGCCAGGTACTTCAAGAGTTATATAATTGCCCATGGGCTTCCCTATTGCCGCTTCACCGGTGGGGGAAGTGACCCTTACTCTTGTTATTCTGATATCATCGTTTCCTGCATTCTCTACTTCTACTCCAGGCGTCTCCTGGGAAGCATTTTCTTTAGCCGCTTTTTCCTTGATCAGTTCATGTGCTTCCAATGTAAGGTCTGTTCTTATACTCCTTACTTCAGTCTTATTTGCAGACCTTGAATCCGCACCATTATTTGAAATCATTGAATCAATCCTTTCCTGCGCGTTGTCTACTTTATTTTCCCACAATACATAAAGAAAATTCACAGCACTCGTTTTCAGTGCTCAAAAAACGGTATCTTTTCCCTTGCTTTTTCAAATTTTTCATGGTAGAATATTCGATGTCGGTAAAAACCGCCTAAATTCCGTAACGCAGGAGGTGAAAGGTTTGCCTAATATTAAATCCGCTATTAAAAGAGTAAAAGTCACAGAGGCCAAAACTGTTAAAAATACAAACAGAAAATCAGCCTTGAAGACAGCTATAAAGAAGTGCAGTGAAATCATAAAAAAGAAGGACCCATCAGCTGCAGCAGTATTGAATGCAACTGCCAGCACCATAGATAAGGCTGCATCAAAGAACATACTTCATAAAAACACCGCTGCGAGAAGGAAATCCAAGCTTGCAAGAGCAATGAACGCAACTAAATAAATATAATACAAAAAAGAATTAATACAACAGGTTTTTTGCATTATATTACCTTAAGGCTTCAATAATTTTATTTGCGGTATAACGAAAGCAATTACCAAGAGTTTAGGGCACTTGATGTGTCCTAAACTCTTATTCGTCATCCCATAAAATAATTATTGCTGTATATTTAGTTTTTTATTTTACAAATATATTACTTTTGAAGCACTGAAAAGCTCCCAAATGTAGTCTTTGTCGCAATATCTGTCCATTTCCTCAGGATGTGCCTCCACCCACTCCATTATGGCTGCATCTATTAAATAATCCAGCTTTATGGGATTCAAGCCGGATATGCTATCAATAATACACGTTTTTGCAAAACCCCCTCCTTTCTGCACTGACAACTTGGTAGATTGGTTCATCTTTTTACCTCCTCCAGCCAGGTCCACCCAATATTATAAAGAGTCTGTAAACGGCAGCCTGAAAATGATTTATCTCTATTTTATATGGATTATAACAAACAGATTTCAAAAAGGTTACAATTTTTTAAGAATATTAAATGCAAATATGCTTCCATGACTTTTTCATAGGCCGATAGCTGTCTCCAAGCACGGCCTTTGCAAGTTTTAACCTTATCCTGAAGAGCTTCACCTTAATATTGTTTATGGTCAGACCCGTTGATTCACTTAATTCCTTAATGCTTTTCCCGTGATACCTTGATAAAATGAATATCATTCTATCCTGCTCGCTTAACTTATCAATTTCCACATAGAGAATTCTGATATACCATAAAAATGCGGAATGCTCTGAAATCTCCTCAAGATTAAAATCCTCTCTGCCGTATTCCTGGCTTGCAGGCCCCGCGTCATTTTTGTTTCTATATTTACTGAAATCATTTTCAAAAACGGCCCTTTTGGAGAAATGTTTTCTTTCAATCTGATAATAGTTTACCACGCAGGAATTAACCACTTTTTGCAGATATGACGAATTCAGCTTTCTTTCCGGAAATTTATAAAGTATTTTGATGATTTTTTCATAAACGCTGCCAATAATATCTTCCTCTGCAGTATGCAGGTCGCAGATAGAATTCCAGTATGTACGCAGTTTGGTTTTCACAGTAATTTCAATAGTTTTCCTGTAGCATGTGATTTGCTCTTCAATACTATTCTCAGGTGGTTTACACATACTAACACCTCCCCGGATACATTGTCCTATTCAAATAAACATGTAATATATTGACAAGTTACAATGCTGTAAAAAAAATATTATTCTGTTAAATTATACATAATGGCGGTAACATACAA
>VEPD01000023.1 GCA_012027035.1 Ruminiclostridium sp.
CCATGGATGGCGAATGACAAGCGCCCGCATTAATACTACATCGCTCATTTCATTTAGTCATTCAATCGTTATGAGCGATGTAGTTTGTCGAGTGAGACATGACATTACAGCCTGCCCATGACGGAACCTGATGCATAACTTTGCAGCCATGTCCACTCATCACCTGCTAAGTTCACATAATCTTACAATTATGCATTATCCAGACAACAATCAGCTATGGCATGACCTACCTCAGTCCTCCCGCCGTCAGCGCATTATACTGATGAGCAGGATCAATCATATTATCAACATGCCTGCGGGAATTTAAAAAATATAAATCAAAGTGGCCATCCATACCGTTTCCGGATATAGCATCAAAATTAGGTCCGGTACCATAATTGCCGCTTCTGTTTTCTACAGTTTGCAGATATGGTACGCCATCTACGCCGGCATGAGGCATTCCTGCTATGGATACGGCCAGTCTTCGCCCATCCGCCTCCAAAATCATGGCCTTTCTCATCCAGGTCCATGAACCGCCGAATATCTCCTTCATTATCTGCGAATCCTCATATGTAATCGTCTCCGTATCAGAGTGGCCTGCGCCAGTAACCCTCTTCACAAAAAAGTTCTTGCCGCTTACCGGGTCTGTAAGTTTACCCGTTTTACCTGAAGAAAATACATATTGCGCCTCGGTATACCAGTCCAGGATTTCTCCATATTGAACACCCGGCGTCTTTTTTACAGCTATGCTATGTACAGGTATTTTAATCTGCTGACCGGGGTAAAGGACAGTGCCTGATGTAAAATTATTTGCTGCAGCCAGTTCATAATCAGGTATTCCGTTTCTTTGTGAAAGCATCCAGATATAATCACCTTTAACGACAGTGTAATTCATATAAGCTGTCGTATCACCCGATGTATCCACTGCTATCGGCTTGTCAAAATATGTACCGGGCTGTGGATTGAATGCCAGCTCCTGTTTCATGCCGATCACTGTATAATATATATATCCGTTGCCCTTGGACGTGTTTACTTTATACCAGTTGTCCACTTTTCCGGTTACAGATACGGGAACTGAGACGCCTAAATATCCTACGACACCGGAATCAAATCCTGGTCCGCTTCTGATTGTAGCTCCTGCAGTCGTATAGGCGGGCAGTGATGAATCCGCAGCGGAAACCTCCCTTACAATGAGCTTCTGGCCGGCATAGATCATATCATCTGTTAATCCGTTCAACTCCCTGATAGAATTTACCGTTGTACCGAATAACCGTGAAATAATCCAGAGAGTATCTCCCCACACGACCTGATATATTATCTTTCCGTCTTCCGGCTGGAATACCATCAATGTATTCCTTTTTGCGCTGAAATATGCTTCCGCACCGAATCTGGCTGCGCTAAACCGTGCCGGGATCATGAATCTGTTGTTTATAATCTGAAATGGAGCCTCTGCCTGTACCAGCTTGCCATTAAAGCCGGCGATACCGTCGTCCAGCCGGAAAACGAGTTCATTTTCTCCTGACCTTGCAGTCCCTGTTTTGGTATCGTATTTAAAAGTAAATGTGCCGCCAAGACTTCCCATGAATTCTTTGGCCGGTACCATAATAACACCGTCAATAATTACCGGAGAAGCATCTGCCTGAATCACCCCGTTGTTGACCATTACTTTAACTTCACCTGATATCATCCCGGCAAATGCGGCCGAATATGTACTAAAAACCACAAGAGGAACAAGAACAAACACACAAAAGCTTTTTAACCGCATATAAAACAACACCACCTTCAGTTTACATAATGTAGTAACAATTATATAACACGAAGGGGTGTTAATCAGCAGGTAATTTTTGACTATTTATGTTACAAATCTTTTTTGGGCGGATTTAGGGCTTGTCTGGCAATATCTGTGCCAAGCATTCCGGCTGATTTTCCATTCGGCTTCGTTGCTGTCGACTTAGCACTGATGAAAATATAACTTCCGCTATAAATTTCTGCAAACGCAGTCCTTCCGGCCAGCATTTGCAGAAAAATCGGAAGTAATATTTTCAGTGCTCCTAGATACACAAGTATCTGCGTCTCCATCCACCTTGCCGAACAAAAAATCATCACGGAATCAGATGGCACATTTATTACCAGACAAGCCCTTACTTGAAGTATTCCTGTATACCCGCCGTTATTGCAACGGCAAGCTTATCCTGGTATCCCTTTTCGCCCAGCTTCTTTTCCTCCCCACCATTGGAAAGAAAACCGCATTCAACAATAACCGTAGGCGTCTTCAGGTTAGCCAGTATTATAATGGGATCTTTCTTTAATTGCGGCTCCCTTTTGTTTTCCGGGTCGCATGTGTCCTTTAACGATTTTTGCAGAATTTCAGCAAGCCTCTTGCTTTCGACGGAATTGGGCGGATAAAAGGTCTGTGCTCCATGATACTGTGTTTCGGTAAAACCGTTCAGGTGTATGCTGACTACTATTGCAGCCCCGCTTTCATCCATGATCTTTTTTCTGCGGTTAAGATCCTGCCGCCTTTTCTCAATAATGTTTGTGGTGCCTTCAGTGTATTCCAGCCTGTCTTCCTGGCGGGTCATGATAACCGTATAGTTTTCTTTTTCCAGCAGTTCCCTGGTTTTTAAAGCAATAATGAGATTGATATCTTTTTCTCTCAAATTGCTGTAATTGCTCACTTTCCCAGGATCCTCCCCGCCATGTCCGGCGTCGATGATTATTGTTTTTTGATTTTCGGATACTGTTGTAGATATTGTTCTTCCCGTATCAAGATTCAGGCTGTAAAGGGTGGCTAAAAGAATAAATATCAGCCCGATCAATATAATGTTGTTTTTTTTAACAACTACTATCATAACACCCAGTCCCCATAATAGAATTCATTATAAGGATATTCACATACAGGTTGGACATATTCATAATGTTTAGGAACCGTCGGCTTTTTTAGCGGCATTACTTTTTTTCTTCTTTTTTACCGGTGTTGATGTCGCTTTGTTTGTCGGATTCCATGGGCTTTTTTTAAAAGCCTTTTGCGTAGTCTTGCTTTGCTCTTCCTTCTTAAAGTATTTGGTAATATTGAAGCCGTAATAACCGGCCAAATATCCCAGTAAAGCAATAAAAGGAACTGTCAGCGAAGCCAGTATATAGCCGATGGGCTGCTCGCCTGCACCCCTGATAATAAAGTACAAGGGTCCCATCAGAGTATTTATAGTCAAGTGTTTAAAACGCTCCGCCAATTGATCGCTAAAAACTATAAAAACCGAGACAATTTCTAAAATTACTATCGGTGAAAATCCAATTAAACCATAAATCAAGCCTTTAACCGGATATGGATTAAGGTTGTACTGAGGCTTTTTCTCCGTTTCTGCAAGCTTTTTCATATCTGTATATATTATGGAGAACGCCATAAGGAAAAATAACAACGAATAAAATGGAAGAAGCTTATTCATATTATCCTTTGCCAGACTTAAGAAAACAAAAATAAAAATTCCAAATACCAGCAAAGATATTCCATAATCGAATAAAACTTTCAAGCCGTTTTTAATATGCTTCATAATATCTGATGACCTCCTGTCATTTGTTTACGTCTGTCTTTTACGTAAACGCTGCCGTCAATAGCCTTAGCTTTTTTCTTAAGCTCAGCTGCGATTTCTCCAATTTGTATATGGTTTATAATACATCTATACTCATTTGTAACAACAGCGATAGAAATCGTCATTATGGGATACTTCGTAATTATTCCATGTCTGTTGGCTGTTGTTATATATCCGTTTTTACGATCAGCATTAGTATACAAATCGGGCATCTTGGAATCAAAACTCTTTATTATATTCTCACAAAGGCTATCAGCGTGTTCAGGGTCGGATACTATGATAAAATCATCTCCGCCGATGTGACCAATAAAATCATCTATAGACCCAAAAGCATAAACATTATCAGTTATTATATCGGCAGTAACCTTAATAGCTCTGTCACCGCAGGAAAATCCATATGCATCGTTAAAAGCTTTAAAATTGTCAATATCCAGATAAATGACGGAAAAAAGCCTGTTTAAAGCAATTCTTCGGTTTATCTCCGCCTGGATTTCCAGGTTTCCTTTTAAACCGGTCTAAGGATTTGCCCATCTGTTCCTGTCAATCCGGATAAGAGTGTTGTTTATCCTGCTCAAAAGCTCACGCGGATTGAAAGGCTTTATTATATAGTCGTCAGCGCCCAGCTCCAGCCCGGTGAGTTTATCATCCTCATTTTCCTGGGCAGTCAGCATGATTATGGGCATTAAATTATTTGCCATATTCTCTCTAAGAATTTTACAAACCTCAAAGCCGTCCATACCAGGCATTACAATATCCAGCAGAACAAGATCGGGCTTCTCCTCTGCAACTTTCCGCAAACCTTTTAAACCGTCGGATGCCGAAACTACTACGTAATCCCTTCCTTGCAGAATATCAGTTATAAACTTCACTGTCAGTTCACTATCATCAATTATGAGTATTTTTTTGTGAAACATTAATTTACTCCAAATATCTAAATCATTTCTAAATTATACCTCAAAAACGAGCTTTTGAAAAGTTCATACGGATATTATAAAATAATTATTTTTTTACGAACCAATAATTCAATAAAATGACTCTTGGAGATCGATGAATCATCTGATGCTCCGAAGTTGCAGGGAGAAATATTTCTATATTCAAGTAAGATATGAAAATTTATGTTATACTATAAAAAGAGGAGTGATATATTTGGCTGAATTTTGCAAATGCGGTTCGTTGATAATAGGCGGACGCTGTTCCAATAAAGGTTGTAATCTGAAGGGTCTGGAAAAGCAAGCTCCGGTAAAAGCTGTAAGGAAAACGGCGACAGGGGGGAAAACACCGGCAAAATGTGCAAAGACTCGTAAAGCTTCAAAATGCATTTCCTATAATTTATATGAAGCGAAAAGCGAAGAGGGCGGCGACTTATAATTGCAGCCCTCTTGAAAAATAATTCCTGCCGGTTGCAGAAGATTTTTAGTAGAGCAGCTGTTTGTTTTTGGTGGAACGTCATGTGGGTGATTTAAAAATATCGTCGTCTGAAGGTAGCCCAACCGCCTTCCCATGGGCTTTTATTCTTATACTTGGATGGTTAACCTTCCAACCTCCGAAATCTGAAATATATATGCTGATTTTTAGATAAGGTCAATGAAGTTTTGCTTTTGCAACTTTTTGAAGTATTTTCACGGAAATCAATTGCAATTATTTACCTGCTAATAGGTCCCAACATATATTTGAACTTCCACTTATGTTATAATAACCTCATAACATTAATAAGATCTGATACATCCCTTATATAAAGTTACAAAAAAAGACGGAGGTAATCCCCTTGACAACAAACCTTACGGAATTAATAAAAAGATATAAAAAAGATCAAGAGTCGGTATATAATACCTGGTTTATATATGATGAAACCAGAATGAAAGCCTTCCGTTCTATCCGCCGTGGTGTGATTGACATTATTGCTTCAATCAAATACGGTTCCTTCGGAAATGATTTTAGGGGATCCCCGCTTGAGTTCGTATTATCGTGCATTACAGAGCAAAAACAGGTATTTGAAGGTGCTGCCCATCCTTTTTACTGGAAACCCAAGCTAAGGATACCCGATATCTATGAAAACGAGGAGAATAAAAGAATTTTTGGGCAGTTCCTTGAAGCTTGTCTATCGGCAAATAATGCTGATAAACTGGTTAAAGAAATAATTAAGTTGGATGGGTATAAAATTAAGGGGTTGGGACCTGCGGTGGCAAATATCCTGTATTTTCTCCATCCAACGCTTATGCCGCCTTTTAATACAGCCATGGTTAACGGCTATAATGTTATCTTCGATGATAAAAAGAAATTGGGGTCATGGCAGCAGTATCTAGAAATACGTGAAGTCATCATACAAACAAATGAAAAGCTTCAGCCTATGCTTTCCAAAGATTTAGGTGCAATATCAAGCCTATTGTTTGATGTGGGCATAGGAAAAATTGCACTTGATAAAAACTGGGAAAAAGCCTTAAACTTAGAAAAAGACAAATTGGAAAAGACTTTGAAAAAGCGACATCAGGAAGTTCAGCAAGAGATTTTGGAAGAAAACGAACATTTAAAGGTTCAATTTCTCCTAACAGAGATCGGGAGAAACCTGGGGTATGATGTTTTTGTTGCAATTAATGACCATTCAAAAGCTTTGGATGGAAAGAGCCTTGAATTCGTAACCCTACCGGAGCTACCGCCTTTAAATCTGCCTCAGGATATTGTAAAAACCGTTTCTTTAATTGATGTTATATGGATAAGAAAAGATAACAGGAAGATTGAGTGTGCCTTTGAAATAGAAAAAAGCACCTCTATCTACTCAGGTATTTTACGGTTAGTGGATTTAGCCTCTTCTTTAGAAAATTTACATTATAATTTTTTTCTGGTTGCACCAAATTCGCGTGAGAAAGAAATTATAGCACAGCTAAAACGCCCATCTTTTAAAGCAATTGATTGTGTCACACTAAGATATATATTATTTTCGGATTTGTATGAGCATTGCAATGGACTTTGCAAGTTTGGGGAAGACTACAAAATATTACTAAAGATAGCTAAAGGAACAGACTGTTATTGTTAGTTGCCTGCTTGCAAGATTCTACGGCTGGCCAACACTGAAATATCCCTATTGTAAATATAATCCATTAAATAAAAAATACCCACAAAAGTGAGCGTTTTTTTTAAATTTTATAAGTTTAATGTCTGCTTTCAACAATGTGACTGCTATTTTTACTAAGAAGATACAGGCAATATTGATTCATGCTGATACCTTCCTGCTTTGACTTTTCAGCCAATTCCCTATGGAGAGATTTTGGTAATCGTAGTTTGAACTGACCGGAATAATCCTCCACTACATCAGGCTCCGGTATTTCATATCCACTCTCCAATGCTGCAGTCAGCCATTGCTTTTTTGCATCCTCAAGCATCTTCATTCCTTTATCTAATTGGTCGGCGCATGTCAGACAACCTTTGAGTTCAGGAATCGAAAGCACATATCCTCCTTCGGTTTCATCTCTGACAACTTCTATTATGTAGTTCAAGCCCATATAGTATTCCAAACTCTTCATGGCTCATTCCTCCTCACTTTTTTACCTAATATGATTATCTTGAAAGTACATTTTACTAGCTGTGTATTAGTCTGACTACAGATTATGCATATAAACGACAGCTTACTTCACAATTACCGGTATCCATATCTCAACATTGCATGCATCCGCCGTTTCATCCCACAGCACATATTTTTCGATGGTAGGAAGCCCGGATTTTTTGTACTTGCTTTGCGGCAGAAACTCACTGTTTATGCGCTGCCATAAACTGCCCAAGGTTTGCCCGGATACCGTGCCTTTGGCTTCAAATTTCAGCCACGTAGCAGCCGGATATATAAAGCTGTCCAAACCCTCGACATCTTCTTTTTCCCACTCAACCGCACACATATAGTCGTTGCTCCCGTCTTTGCCAAACCCAAAACATAAGCCTAAATCATAAAAATGGCCGCTCAATTCTTTCATCGCCTCGTTGCTACCATCGCTTTTTACGATAGCCCATGTGCCTCCTCCATATGGAGTTGTGCGCCTGATTCCAATCACCTTAAAAGGCTCTCTTTCAATCGTTGTGTAGTCCATTTTTTCTACTCCTTCAATTGTCAGGGCGAAGCTAATGCGGCAATAAAATGTAAGTGTTGTACAGAGTTTCCTCGCATCCATAGGTGGCATGCCATGTAGTCGCTTAAAGGCTACGCTGAAAGCGTCCGCTGATTGATAGCCGTATTTTATGGCAATATCAATGACTTTTTCATCTGTGTTTTGCAGTTCGTGCGCGGCGCATGTCAACTTTCGGCGGCGGATATATTCCGATAAGGGTACGCCGGTAATTTGAGTGAATGCTCCTTGAAACATAGAGAAAGAGCAGGCCATGATTTTACATATTTCTTTCTCGTCAATTTCACTGGTAAGATGCTCCTCTACATAATCAATCGCTTGATTCATCCTATCTACCCAGTCCATTGCTTCACCTCCTCAAGCCCAATTATAATGGATTTGGTCCATGTTTACCCGTTATTCTATCAAGAGATATTAACGGGCTGTTTTTTTACATAATGATACCAAATGCGCAATATAGGGTATACGTCGAATATAGAAAAAACAGCAGTCCTGCCCCGCTATATCGCTGCAAACGCCAGCCCCAAAGCGCCGGGGCCGGCATGGGCGCCTACGACGGGACCAATTGGAATTACCATGGCAGTCCTTGCCGGATGGCCTTCCGGAAGGTTTTGCATGAATTCCTGAAGCGGCACCTGATTCCCGCCCCATGTTATGCCGTAGATTATCTTTATCCCGGTATTCCTTGCAGCATATTCGTCCATTACTTCCATCATGCGCATATAAGCTTTCCTTGTTCCCCGAGCCTTCTCAAAGGGAGTGACCATTCCGTCCTTTAGCATCAGAATAGGCTTGATATTCAGTATAGAGCCGATGAGAGCAGCCCCTTTGCCGATCCTGCCGCCTTTCTGCAAATACTCCAGTGTATCCACGATAAAGTATATTTCCGTAGTATGAAACATCCCTTCAGCCAGTTGCACGATCTCTGACAGGCATTTTCCTTCCTTTGCGGCTTTAGCGCACTCTACCACAATCAATGCAAGGGAAATGCAAACGTTTTGAGAATCCAGAACCGTCACACGCCCGGCGTCCATATCCTTGGAAGCCAGGGATGCAGACTGGAATGTACCGCTCAGGTGTGAACTGATATGTAATGAGACAATATCATCTCCGGAGTCAAGAATCTCTTGATAAACTTTGCGAAAAGCTTCCGGAGAAGGTTGGGAGGTTTTTGGGTGGTCTTCCTTTTCCTCCAGGTAGCGGTAAAATTCCACTGAAGAAAGCTCTTCGTGGTCTTTCCAGCTTTCTTCCCCAAAATGCACCGTCAACGGAACAATTTTTACACCATACTCCGAAGCAAGCATATCAGTAAGGTCGCAGGTACTATCAGTCACAATTCTAATCATTTTACTTCCTCCAGTTCATTATTAATTACTCACTCTACCGATATAATAATGGAAATATATGGTTGTCCACCATGATGAACCTCTATTTCAAATTCAGGGAACTCCATTTGCAGATTTTGCTCCAGTTTAGCGGCAATACACTCTTCAATATCTTCAGAATACAGCAGCGTCACTATTGTGCTGTTTTTGTCCGCCATTACCCTTATAAGAGAAGAAGACGCTGAAATAAAATCGGAATAAGCTCCCAGCACCCTGTGGTCTGTGATGGCAATAATATCCCCCTTCCGGATTTCACTCGTGTTTATGGTTGTGTCCCGGACAGCACGGGTCACTTCACCGGTTTTGACCCGCCTTATGGCAAGATTCATATCCCGAAGGTTCTCCTCAATGCTGCTTTCCTGGTTCCATGCCATCAATGCTGCAAAGCCTTCCGGAATAGTCTTTGTAGGTACAACATGTATGTTTATATCCGGTAATACAGTGCAAAGCTGTTCAGCAGAAAACAGGACATTCCCGTTGTTTGGAAGCAGTATGATATGTTCTGCCTTCAAGCTTCGGACAGTCCTGGCCATTTCCTCAACACTGGGGTTCATGGTCTGTCCGCCTTTAATAACAGTGTCGCAGCCCATGGATCTGAATATTTTCCGCACTCCTTCACCCAGGGTCACTGCTACGAATGCTACCGGTTTTTTTACTAATGCAGCTTCGCGCTCGCTATGCTGAGTATCCATATTTTCAATTTTAATCCGGGTCAGGATACCGTAGGCAAGACATGTTTCCAGAATAGCACCCGGATGCAGAGTGTGGATGTGGACTTTCACCACTTCGTCCGATTGTGCCAGGACTAATGAATCTCCCATTTGCAAGAGTTGGGTACGTAAAGCTTCCAATCCTATATTCCCGGTATTGATAAAGAATTCCGTGCAGTAGCCGTAATTTTCCGTAAGCAGGTTCAATGGATTTGCTATTTTCAGGCTTTCTTTTACCTTGATGTCGCTGAGCTCGGGTAGAGTACCTCCTTTCATAAGATGCTCTATGCCCTCAAGAATCATAACAAAGCCCATAGCCCCGGCGTCTACAACTCCGGCTTCCTTCAAAACCGGCAGCAGGTTCGGTGTATTAGCCAATGAAACCCTTGCTTCGCAAAGTAATGTATCTACTACAATAATAATATCAGGTTCGGTTTTAGCTTTTTCATAAGCGGCAAAGACACTTTCCCGTAAAACAGTTAGTATGGTGCCTTCCTTGGGATTGGAAACCGATTGCCATGCTTTTTCATATGACCGCTTCAAAGCAATTGCCAGATCTATTGAATTCAAGCGGGTTTTCCCTTTAATGCCTTCAGCAAAACCCTGTATGATCTGGGACAAGATGACGCCGGAATTCCCCCTGGCCCCTAATAAAGCGGCGCCGGCGGCGCTTCCTGCAACATCTGAAAGGTTATCGGAAGAACCAGGCAAGCGGATGGCTGATATAATGCTTTTCAGGGTTGAACCCATATTTGTGCCGGTATCACCATCCGGTACCGGAAAAACATTCAATTCATTCAAAACTTCCTCATTTACTATGAGCCAACGCGCCGAAGCTTCAAACATTTGCCGCAGCCTCTTGCCGTTAATGTAGAGGATAGCCATTCCGCCATACACCCGTTTCATAATATAATAGCTTACTATTTCCATTATAATAGTAGGAATTTAAAATGACAAGTTTTATGTGAAGTGCCTTTCCTTATCCCTTCTTGACATTTCCCGCATATCAATGTAAATTAAAGTTAAACTTCACAATGCGTCCTCTGACCGGATTAATGAAATCAAACTGGTTGTTTGTATTACGGCAGAAGGGTAACAATAAAAGTTGATTTTGACGAGCTGTGTAAAGATATAGGCAAAATAGCCGAAATAGTAGGAAGAGAGTTCAGATATGGAAAATAGCCGCGCTATGCGCAATATGGAGAATTTAAGGATAACAATCATCGGCCTTGGACTTATTGGCGGTTCCCTTGCAAGAGCCTTGCACGAGCGGATGGGTATGAAGGATATCATTGCGGTCAACAGGAGCGGCGAGGCTCTCCAACAAGCTTTGAGAGACGGAGCGATCAGCCATGGTTATACTGAAATGGATTCTTCCGTTTATGAGTCGGATATCATATTTATCTGCACTCCTGTCAAAAGAGCTTTGCAATATATTGACG
>VEPD01000490.1 GCA_012027035.1 Ruminiclostridium sp.
GTTCCATAGGGATGCACCATGCCATACTGATATGTAAAAAATCTTTCACCGAGCCTGCCAAAAACCACATGAATAATACACCACATCAATGCTTACACCTTGGAACGGCTACATCTAATCTGCCCTCTCGCGAAAGTCTGGCATCTAACCTGTTCTGTCACCGGACTATGACATCTAACCTGACCACTTAACTATCAAATCGGCTCTCATGGATATATTCCCACGAAGCAATAAAAAGGGGTTTTCGAGTTCTTGCTTCCAGCCAACAAAACCTGCAATTCCCTTATCTACAAGCTTTCACGCACGCTTACTTCACACCCTTGCCATTAATACCATACACTCAACGTGGCACAGTACATGGAAACATATCACTTTTTCGATAATTTATTGAGGAAAATATGGATTAGGTTCGCTAAACATAATAAATAACGTTATATTATGTAGTCTCAACGAAGATAAAATGTATAATCATGTGAGGAGCTTAAATCCAGCATAGTATTTCAGTTTGCTTATTAGCTGTAAATAGGTATTTTAAAATCCAACCTGTCAAACTTTCTCAATATATCCATATTGGATGTGATACCGTTTGCACCCCAATAATAATTTCCGATTGCTTGTTCACTGCCACCCCACAGTTTGCCATCTGGATGTGGGTTATTCTTTTCAAATGCGTTTATTTCCTCCTCAGGCATTATATGAAGTTCATTCGTATTGCGCAGTGTGTCAACAATCGTATCCAGATTTATATCCACAACGTTTTTAAGTGCCGGATAATGCTCGCTTTCAGGCGAGCCAACAAAGTGCACCGGCAATGGTTGCCACAAGGCCCATGTTGCCGGGTCAAATGATGTTGGCTCAAATGATGTCGGGTCATAATCGGGGAAGCCATTAAGGAGGGTTTGTCCGCACAGCTTATACTTGGCTTTCAGATCTGCCGCCTTTTGGTAGATATCGCTGCTTTTGTCTGCATATTTGAGTATAAAGTCTGAAAGGCGTTTGGTCAATCCTATGTCGGCTTCCGTGGCTTTCTTCGGGTCGTAATGAAACCATGGCAAATGGGAGAAATCATTGGTGGTGGGGATTCCTTGCACCCCCACCCAGCCGTTTTCCGTCAAATATGTGCCGGAAGCAAGGTATTTGACGATACCCTTAACCATCTTATTGTTTATGTTACTAACATAATCGCCTGCCGTGTCCAGGTAATCCAACGCAATGCATACCGTATAGGGGGACGAATTAGGGTTCCAGTTATTGGCCTCGATGTTGTATCCAAAACCGCCATCCTCATTCTGGTAACTGGACAGAACCGAAAGGAAATCCTCACAGCTCCCGTTTTCAAAAAGATATTTCCACTTGGTAAAGTCAAGCGGTCTTGCGCCACGGTGAACCAGCTTTCTCAATCTCATAAAATTATCAAGCGATAGTTTTTTCAAGACATTTACCCCCTTGTGCATTATATAAATAATATCGTTGACCTTGAGAAAACAACTACACCTTAGAAAATATTTCTACTGTTTGATTATATTGCAAGACAGACTGCTATTCAAGTGTAAGTTAGTCGGATTCAACTCTTATCTCAAGTTCGTTCTTGAAAGCAGATTGTTAGCTTGAAACATATGCATATTATGTAGTTTTTGGTAACTTCCACAAATAGACATTTTAGCCGTCATATCTGGTTTTGATGAAATATCAATTAGTAGCCTACTTGGAAGTTCATATGCCCTTATACATATGAACCTCCATTCGGACCAAGAACTCAATGCCTCAGCACGTTATAATACGAAATTGGCATATAAATTATGGGACATCTTTTATATTACTGTTTTTTATCTAAAAAATTCTCGCCAACTCTGCAGAAACCTGTTTTCAATAACTTCTTTTGTAAGTCCTGTTCTTTTTATAGTACAAGCAATATCTTCTTTAGAACCCAGACAAGCGTTACATGACACACAATCAGTGCCATCTTTTCCAACTCCATTCAACCAGCGGTTCGGAAGACCCGGTTCAGAAATTAATGGGCGAGATAATGAAAGAAAATCAACCTTCCCTTCAATTAATATTTTTTCCATAAGCTCAATATTTCTATGTCCTCCGACAAGGATAACGGGTATATTTAAATCTATGTTTTTAACATATTCATAATAATATGATTGTTTCTCAGGTGAATTAATCCTTGTACGTGATTCAGGTATTGGAATTGGCAAAAATCCCAGTTCTTTCTCTGTGCGTATAAGACAATCCCACATACCCCCACTTACTTCAATTGCATCAACACCTGTATCTTCTATTTCTTTAACCAATTCATTAAAATTATCTTTAGAAATTCCTCCTTCAATATGATCGTCACAGTTTATTTTTATTAATATAGGAAAATCTCCAACCGCTTTTCTTGCCATCGAAATAATATCTCTTATTATGTTTACTCTATTTTTAACTGAACCACCAAACCTATCTTCTCGTCTATTAGTATATGGTGAGAGAAAAGAGCTCAACAAGTAACCATGTGCAGCGTGAAGTTGTACACCATCAAAACCTGCCTTTTTTACTCTTACGATCGCATCCGCAAAACACTTGATAATTGTCTCAATTTCATTTAAGGTAAGCTGCCTGGCCTGTTTCTCCAGTAAAGGAGATTTCACTTCAGACGGTCCTACACATTCTGCAAAAGTATTTTTATAGGTTATTTGTCTTCCAGAGTGGCAAAGTTGAGCTATAATAAAACACCTATTGTTTACTTGGTGAACAACATCAGCAATTTTAGATATTTCCGGAATAAATTCATCACTGTAAACACACAGTTGATCGGATAATCCCTTTCCTGTAGATGTAACAGCCATAAGTCCACTTATAGCCAAGCCTATTCCGCCTTCTGCAAGGTCATTATAAATTTTCAATAGTCTATCGGTTACTTTTCCTTCTGGTGTCGTTTTGTATTCACAAGTTGCAGACCTTACAAGTCTATTTTTCAAGACCAATTTAGAAATTTTCCCTTCAGAAAATATTTTATAATTATCTCTATTCAATAAACACCTCCAATTTATACAACACAAACACGTCGGAATATATATTAAAAAGTATGTGAACTACATTGCGCCTACCTAAACATAGCAAAGAATCATATTCAAGTTGAAAGTCATTCGCCTGGATCTATTTAGATTTTGCCTGAATCTCTACCTTTACGTGCCCTCGCTCTTGAAAAAACTTCCTCATGTGTATGCCTTTTATCAGATGAATCTGCCTCTTTATCAGCCTCATCAAGCTTGAGTTCTGTATCGTCCGTTAATTCTGCATATTTTTCAAGGCTTAGAACCACCATGGATCCATAGCCATTTTTTGTAAGATAAACTGTTTGCCCTTCTCTAACAACCATATCCTCAATCTCCGGGAACTTGTTTCTTAAATCTGAAACAGGTCTTATTTGAATCATGATTATCCCTCCCTTTGCAATTTACTATCATAATTATATCTCTATTTTATCATTATATCAATAGAGATCCACAACATAGAAGTGCTGTGTAAAAGCAATCCTATAACTTCGTCAGGTTTGCATATGCCGCCATAAGCCTTCTCATTCCGTAGTTCCTGAACTGTATTTCCAGCCTGAAGTCGTCTTTATCCTTCTCTACCAAGGTAATAGTACCTACTCCGAATTTTTTGTGAACAACGTTGTCCCCCGGCTTGAAACAAACAACACTTGCAGGCCTGGCTACCGGAGCTTGATTTACAAATGGCAGCGTTGAACTGTTTAGGCCGGAACTTTTGCCGGACGCCCGGCTGTCTGCTGCGGAAAAATTGCTATCCCATCCGCTGTTGTAGCTTTTGCCGGCTCTTCCCGTAAAGCTGTCCGCTTTTTTAGCCGGTCTGGTCCCGCTGTCAATGAACTCGGGAGGTATTTCCTTCAGAAACCTGGAAGCTTTATTATAGGTGGTGTTGCCTAAAAGCGTCCTGCTGAAAGTGTTTGTCATATACAGCTTTTCTTTGGCTCTCGTCATTCCTACATAGCAAAGCCTGCGCTCTTCCTCCAGTTCATTGTCGTCGCCCATGGAACGGAGTCCGGGAAAGACGCCTTCTTCCATACCAACCATGAAAACCGCCGGAAATTCCAGCCCTTTGGCGCTGTGCAGGGTCATAAGCACCACAGTATCCTTTTCACTCTCCAGATTATCTATGTCGGAAACCAGAGAGACATTGGCCAGGAAAGCTTCCAGTCCTTTTTCCTCATTCTGCTCCTCAAATTCAAGTGCGCTTGATATCATTTCTTTAATATTCTCAATCCTGGAGCGGGCCTCTATGGTGTTCTCAGCCTCCAACTCCGCTAATATCCCCGACTTTTGAATGACCTCGCCGATAAGCTCCGGGACACTCATACCTTCCATCTGCGCTTTGAAGCCATTGACCATGGAAGTGAATTCCTCCAGCCTGGAGGCCGCTCTCTGTAGCTCAGGCACCTCCGACGCCGACGATACTATGCTGAATATACTGCAGTTACGGCTGATAGCTACATTTTCGGCAGTATCAACGGTAGTATTTCCAATACCCCTCCTGGGTATATTTATAATCCTCTTTAAAGCAATATCATCCGAAGGGTTCTGAATCAATCTCAGGTATGCAATTATATCCTTGATTTCCTTCCGGTCGTAGAACCTGAGGCCTCCGAATATCCTGTAGGGGATCCCGTCCTTCATAAGTGTTTCCTCAAGTACGCGCGACTGGGCATTCATACGGTACAGAACGGCAAAGTCCCTGTAATTCCTGTTTTCGTTTTGCATAAGCCTTTTGATTTCCCTGGTGACAAAAAAGGCTTCCTCATGCTCATTACCGCCTTCGAAAACCTGTATACCGCCGCCTACAGGGTTTTCAGTCCAGAGGCTCTTCCTTTTCCTGCCGGTGTTGTTTTTGATGACATTATTTGCAGCATTGAGAATGGACTGGGTAGAGCGGTAGTTCTGCTCCAGCTTGACCACCTTGCAGCCTTTGAACTCTTTTTCAAAATCCAGGATGTTCCTGATGTTTGCCCCGCGCCACCCGTAAATCGACTGGTCATCATCCCCTACGACGCATAAATTGCGGTATCCCTGCGCCAGCAGACTAATAAGGGTATACTGTGCAGTGTTGGTATCCTGATACTCGTCTACCAGAATATATTTGAATTTACGCTGATAATGCTCCAGCACCGGAGGGTTGTCCAGGAAAAGCTTTATGGTCATCAGAATAATATCATCAAAATCCAGCGCGTTATTATTTTTTAGCTTTTTCTGATAAAGCTCATATATTTTCGCCATTTTATCCAGATGATAATCGCCGGCGTTCATTTTGGCATATATATCCGGCTCGATGAGCTCATCCTTTGCTCTGCCTATATTTGACAACACTTCTCTGTAAGGAAAATTCTTTTCATTCAAATTAAGCTCCTTGATACAATCCTTCACCAGCGTCTGCTGGTCGGCGGAGTCAAAAATGACAAAATTCCTGCTGTA
>VEPD01000402.1 GCA_012027035.1 Ruminiclostridium sp.
CATTTCCAAAAGGGCAATGAGGATTTTTCGCTGTAGTATTAAACCCTATATGTTATATATATTTTATGAAATTTGTCCTAAATGTGTTTATTCCAATATAAAAGTTGTATAATAGAGATTATTAAATATTAAAGCAAGAAAGGATGATCGTAATGTCAAGAGAAATTCCTGAAAAGCTTGTATATTTTTATAAAACAGCTCTGAAAGATATGGATGACGGCTTTGAATACGCCTGTGAGCTCAATCGCATACTCAACTCGGATGACTGCCAGAGAGTCCTTTCGGGAAAGGAAATAGAAACTCTGCGCGACTATGCTGACGAAGTCAAAAAGGTTGGCGAGATAAATCACTATACTGAAGAGAAAATAAAGGAACTGGAAAGCAAGTGGTTCGGTTCAAGAGGTATACTTGGTTATCTGAGTGCTGATCACGGCAGTCCGCAGAAGTCCCTGTGGCCATTTTAAAAGTCTTTGCGAAATATTAAAAAATAAGGCATACAAGCTCCTTCTGCCTGTATGCCTCCATTATAACGGTTATGTTTCTCAATATATCTCAAAGAAGTAATTGAATTCAAACAATCCCCACCTGCACTGCAGGTATTTTTCTTTCAGCGCCTGGGATAAAACTGATTCATGCATGTTCATATCTTCTCCCAATTGTTTACTGCTGACAGATTTGAGATACTCCGCCCCTTTTTCAAAAAATTCATGCTGTCCCCTTACGATGTTCTGTGCAATCTGTAAAATTATGTTTTCCCTTTGTTCCATGCATTTGATAAGCCATACTGCGCTGCTTACGCCCTCCCTGATGAAATCGTCCGTTTCTTCATCGGCTTTTATCATATCCTCCGGTCCATAGTGTTCAACAATGTTTACCTCCGGAAATGCCTCTTCATTCAAAATTGCTATATAGCTGCCATTCAATTCCCTGACAATAATATCGGCAACAGCCGGCCTGTTGTCTTCATCTCTAAAGAATTCCCGTCCGGGACGCGGCTCAAGGGTCCTGATCAATCTGAAGGCTTCTTCCACCTGCTTTTCTTCCAAACCGGTTTCTGCTGCAACCGCATCCATATCATTTTCTGCAAGCCTGTCGATATAATGTCTTACTATAAGCGCTGCCTCCCTGTTGGTATTCTCCATTTGCGCAAGCTGGATAAGAAGGCATTCCTTAAGGTTCCGGGCGCATATGCCAGGCGGATCGAAGCCTTGCAGGATTTTCAGAATTCTCACGACCTTTGCTGCAGAAGTATTGAAAAAAGCAGATACTTCAAATATATCAGTTTTTAAATATCCATTTTCATCGGTATTATCAATCAGATATTCGCCAATTGATTCCTGAGTTTTTTCAAGGTTGAGTGAATTCAACTGGAGAAGGAGGTGTTCCTTAAGAGTAATGGTTGACGTCATATCGGAGGCTGTGGTTTCATCGGTATCTTCAGCGTCGCCTAAATAAAAAGTCTTTTCTTCTGTAATACATTCCATTGTAATACATTCCATAAATGGATTGATTTCTAACTGCTCTTCCACATAATGTGACAACTCCTGGGAATTCATACTTAGAATTTCCAATGCCTGTTTCAACTGTGGGATCAGCAACAGCTTCTGCGAGCGTACAAGGCTGAAATCAATGTTCAGTTCCAAACCTGCTTCACCTCTGAAATGGGTTATATTAATATTATATACCCACCATCCCAGCTTTAGTAATGAGGCCAAACCCTATTTTAAACCAAAATATTTCATATATGCGATGGACAAAATATATAATACCATCAAGCCTGAATAAAGAATCAATGTTAAAATCACAGGCCAGTGAGACAGGATTGAAACGACATCATTCCTGATACTGCTGATGGAAGGTATGATAACAGCCCTGCCGGCGGTTGCCTTCCTAAGGACAACAAGCAGCAAGCCCGTGAGTATCAGGCCTCCCAGACCTAAAATAATGGTCTGGCCGAGTTCCTGTGAAGAAACCGTCACCTTAGCGGGGATGCTTTGGTCATTATAAAAAAAATATTGAATAATCTCCGCCATGGCATTATTGAGGAAATGGGCCAATATGCCTGCAAAAATCGAATTTGTACGAATGACGTAATATCCTATCAGCAAACCGAGAAATACAGGTCCCAAAAAATTAGTCAGATCAAAATGAAAAATACCGAAAAACACTGCCGTAAATGCAACTGCTTTCATGGAGCCCCTTCTTTCATACGCACTGAGAAGAAGTCCCCTGTGGAAAAGCTCCTCGCAAATTGCCGGAGAAACGGCTATTACCAGCAGTCCGACTAATAGCTCCTGGAGATTCCGGGGGATGGGAATAGGCTGCGCGGTTATATCACCTGCAAATTGAAGAAAGTAAACGGCAATATTGTTCAGCATCATTGCAACAGGATATGCGGCAATTGAAAGCAATAAAATAATAGCGCCGTGCAGAGGGTCCAGTTTTCTGATACGGAAGACTCCCTTGAAATCGGCTTTTTTAACCAGTGTATAAAGTAAAACCGGTATTAGTATTACTACAAATTCATTTATCAGGACGACAAGATAAATATTGTCCATAAGGAATTTTTCACCGAATATAATAGTGAAAGCCAACTGGTAGAAAATGAATATTGTGGAAAAAATAAAAAATACAATATTGACGCCGGTCAAAGTGATCTTTTTATTCATAAGCCTGTACCGCTCCATTTCTATCTATGACATATATCTTATATCATACGGGTTTCGGTTATAATCGCATCCATTTTTATATCATGTGTTTCCGCCGGAACCATATCCATTATTTGAATATCAAAAGCAATCGCTACTTTCATGCATCCGGGGCGCAGATTTTGAAGAAAACGATCGTATAAGCCCGCTCCATACCCTACTCGCTGCCTGTGGATATCGAATGCAACTCCGGGAACGATAACAAGGTCTATTTCACCGGCATTGATTTTATAAAGCCTTTCACTGCAAGGCTCCAGGATACCCAGCGTACCTTTGCGGACATCATTGTCCGGATCCTTTATTTCATATGCGAGAAGCCTTCGATCCATACCATCCTTATATACCAGCGGCAACCCGATCCTTTTACCTGAACTTAGGGCTCCCCGGATAATTCCGCCTGTTTTAACTTCATTCTTAAAATCCATATAACATAAAACCAGTCCGGCGCCTGCAAACACGCCGCTATTTATTATCTTTTCACAGATAATATCACTTTTGGATGACAATTCAACTTCCGTCAATCCGCTTCGCGCTGCCAAAATCTGTTTTCGTACTTCACTTTTGCTGTTGAACAAAAAAGCCAACCTCATTTCGTAAAAAACTCATACTACATTAGAAAACGCCTTAAATAAGAGTTTTGGGTATAATCTTTAATTCTCATAAAAATCAGGTTCCGATATACATGGAGAAAAAAAGCAGAAATACAAAACTTACTATACAGGTCATTACGAATAAAATGATGGATGCCACAAGCAACGCAGCCCCAAAGGATTTTCTGTCGGCGTCGTCATATTCGTTCATAAACACAATAGCTGTTATTATTCCAGCCAGTTGTCCTATTCCGGGTATGATTGCAAAAAGTATTGTCAGGAAGACTTTAAGTCCGTTGCTCAAAGGTTCCATGCCACTCCTTCCACAATCCGGTACTTTTTCCTCCCGGGATGGCAGAGCTCCACCCTGTGGATACGTGAAAATACTTCGATCCGGATTTACCTGCAACAAACTACCGCAATAGGAACAGCGCTTGGCATCAGCCGGGATATCCATTCCGCAGAAGCTGCACTTCTTTTTTAAATCCTCATCTTGATTATCCAAAACAATCCCTCCAATCAAAACTTTTTTTTGCAACATATATTACTCAAACATCATACATTCAATATATTCTTCTGTAAATTCCGGTGAACCGGACAATTCGACATGCCGTATTCTGGCCTTTATTCTTTCAGTCATTTTCAGCATCTCATTTGACAAAAGCGCTTCTACAGCACCTGAACCGGCTGCATTGCCTATGGACTTTATCCTGCCGCGCAGTTCGGAGGGGAGAAGCCCTATTCCTATAGCGCTTTCAATATCCATAAAGCTCCCAAAACCGCCTGCCAGGTAAACATTATCAATTTTATCAAAACTTATGCCCGCATATTTGACCAGAGTTCTGATACCCGCAGCAATTGCCGCCTTGGCATTCTGCAATTCCCGGACGTCCTTCTGGGTTATTGCAATATCCGAATCATTGCCGCTTTCTGCTGCTGAAACAAGCAGAAAAGCTCTTTTACCATCTTCATCAACCAGCCTGTTCCGAAGACTTTCCTCAAGTTTTTCCGCTTCATCTTCATCAGCCAGTCTGCCGGTCTCGTCAATCAACCCTGCGGCAAGCATACCCGCTATACTGTCTACTATACCCGAGCCGCAGATACCGATGGGTCTGGCATTGCCGATTGTTGTGATTTTAAGCTCAGGAACCAGCTTTACCACACTGATGGCGCCGGTCACCCCACCCATCCCATTTCTGATGTTTGCTCCTTCAAATGCTGGTCCTGCCGCTGTGGAACAGGAAAATAGCCATTCCTTATTGCCAAGGACTATTTCACCGTTTGTTCCTATATCTATTAGCAGGGATGTCTTTTCATCTTCGTACATACCGCTGGAAAGCGCTGCCGCCACCGTATCGGCGCCTATATACCCTGTTACGCCGGGAATTACTATTGCACGACCGTCATTGTTGATATTTATACCTATTTCAGCGGCATTTATATTATGTAGATTGGTGGTGACAGGGATAAAAGGGGCAACGGCTATGTTTCTTGCATTCAGCTTCATCAGAAAATGCATCATAGTAGTGTTCCCTGCAAAAGTAACAGCATAGATATCCCGGCTTCCGATATTGTTCCTGGTAGTGAAATCCCTTATAATACCGTTGACGCAATTTATTATTTCATTGTGCATGCTTTTAAGGCCTGTCTCTGAATTTATGGTGTAATCAATTCTTGACAAAACATCGGCACCGAACTTGCGCTGCGGGTTCATTGCAGAAAAAGTATCGATATGCCTGCCTGTATTCAGGTCATAAAGATATGCAGCTATTGTCGTCGTACCTATATCAACTGCTATACCATACAGTACCGCTACAGTATTCCCCGCTTCAACCGCAATTATAGAGTCGTCGTTATAAACAAAAGTAACTTTGAAATCAGAGCTTCGAAGGACATCAGGCAGCATAGCAAGCATCTTCATACTTATTTGTCCGATGTTTCCTCCTGCTTTTTTTAAAATTCTTTCCAGATCAGGATCCTGGTCATTCAGCTCCGGAACGGGCAATTCCGCATATTCCTTTCTGATTACCGGACCGAGCCTTATATCTCGTTTTATTCCTTCAGTTACTATAACAGCTTTTTCAACCCTTTCATCGGCATAAATATCCAGGTTTCCCTGGATTTTATTGTAGCAGGCCAGTCTTATGCCATTTTCCAGCGCATCATTTCCAAGCAGGCTTTTTTCCTTTTCAGAGGGCTGTGATTTTATCCCGTCAACTCTTACTCTGCACTTGCCGCAAGTCCCGTTACCCCCGCATGGCGATGAAACCCTGACAGAGTTTTTTTGCAGAAATTCCAGAAGCCTTGTCCCGCTTTCAGCTCTTAATTCTACTGTTGAATCATTTTTGCGGATTCTTACCGTATGCTCCATAATACTCTCCCCTCACTCAAGCGGCACATATTGCTCAATATTCGCATCACCGAACGTCCCCATACGGGTATATGCGGCGAAAGCCGCATCTATAATGTGAAATGCCAGCGCCGCACCCGTACCTTCTCCGAGTCTCATTCCAAGATTTAGAAACGGCTCAAAGCCCACGGCTTTCATAACAGCTTTAGTGCCGGGTTCAGCCGAGCCATGGGAGGGCAGTACATAATCTTTGATTCCGGAATGCATTCTAATAGCCACCAGGGCTGCTGCCGCAGAAATAAATCCGTCAATCAGAACAGGGATTCTGTATACGGCGGCGCCTATATAACAGCCAACAAGGCCGGCGATATCGAAACCGCCCACCTTCGACAGCACATCCAGCGGATCATCGGGATCCGGCTTATTCAAATCGATAGCTTTTTTCACAACACTTATTTTATTGTCAAGACCTTCCCGCGTCAGCCCCGCTCCCCTGCCCACCAGTTCCTCCGGAGGGCCTCCCGTCAGTACCGCCGTTATGGCGCTGCTGGTGGTAGTGTTCCCGATTCCCATCTCACCCGTACCCAGAAGGTTTATTCCCTGCTCCTTTAGTTTTCCAACAATATCAATCCCCGCTTCGATGGCTTTAACCGCTTCTTCCCTTGTCATTGCCGGACCTCTGGCAATATTCCAGGTCCCCTTTCTGATTTTACAATTAATAATACCGTCGCATTCAAGATCATCATCAACGCCAACATCAACCACACATATCTTTGCACCAGCATGTCCGGTTAAAACGTTTATCCCTGTAAAGCCCTTGAGAAAATTGCGGGTAACCGCCGCTGTAACAGCCCTGGGGCAAGAACTGACGCCTTCGTCAAGGACGCCGTTGTCGGCGCACATAATGACCACCATTTTTTTATCCACCCTTGGAAAAACTTCGCCTGAAATGCCAACAATCTGCTTTACAATGTCTTCCAATCTTCCAAGGCTGCCAAGAGGTTTGGTAAGATTATCCAGCCGTGCCTGGGCTTTTTTAATAAAATCGGTATGTAAACCGCTGATTGAATCCAATGCCTGCTGAAGCTTCATTATAAAAGTGTTCCTTTCACTGCGCTCAGGGCACAAAAATTATGCAAAAATGAGCTATGTATATTATAGCTTATTTTTTTACAATGCGTATGTACTTATTGAAATTTTATTAGAGTTTTTTGATTTATTTGATTTATTCAATAGCCGCCAAGCTCAAGGCCTTTTTGAATAAAGTATTTATAAGTCTCATAATCCACTGTATGAGGAATGGAATGATCGCTATGCAAAACATACCCGAATTTACCTTTTACCTCAGGTATTTTAGCTTCAAGCTCCTGATCTATCAGCTTTCTGTCATTTGAATATAGTACTCTGACATCAATACCTCCCATTAAGGATAGTATATATCCATATTTCCTGTAGATCTTTAAAAGGTCCATACCGGCCTTGATTTCAATTACCTGCAGACAGTCCATGCCTGCTTCAAGCAGACCTGGTATCAGAGGTTCCACCATTCCGCAGGAATGTATTATAACCGGCAGGTTTTTACCGTGTGCAAAGCCTAATGTCCTGAGGTGGCCCGGTTGTATAATCTCCTTATACATGGCCGGTGAAATGAAAGGCTTATGCTTAAAACCCATATCCTCATAATACCAGATGCCGTCCGGATATCCCTCCTCGGCAAAAAGAATTTCCTGCATTTCAACGGTAATACGGCTGTATGTATCTACCATATCCTTTGTCCAGTCCGGGTCCAGAGCCATTCCTATCAGCATATTCTCATGTCCGCACACAGGATGCATCAATTCAAATACATTTACCCCCGACCAGACAAAAAACTTATTTTTTTCTGCGGCATGCTTTTTGGCTTTCCGATAGCCTTCAAAATCTATTCGTTTTCTTTCAGCTTTCAAGATGGGTTTTATGTACTCTTCCCATTGTTCTCTCTCTTTTACCAGAAAATCCACATGTTCCGGAGTGGTATCATGGAGCTTATGCCGCCTTAAAAGCGCACCGTTTCCATCCCTTGTCAGGATGGTTTCGTCTGTTTCCTCCACCACCTGCGGCACAAAATCCAGGTCCGCCATGAAGTTAAACGGCCAATACTCGGTCATATCATATCCAAAATGATCAGCCAGGTCACCGTTTTCGTTTATAACCCCTTTTTTGCTCCATCCCTTGTGGGTATCACTCCAGAAATGCTCGTAAACTCCTATCCTGTCAACAGGCTTACGCTTTAAAATGTTACTCATTCTTTCTATTCCTGTCATCTCTGCCATGCTCATACCTCCTTAAGACTATTTCCGGAATGCCGGTTTTAATTCAAATCATAGTTATTATAATTTTAATCAATATCAGGGTCATAGAAAATATTGTATATTATTTTTTACTTTAAAATATTACTCAAATATGATATATATTATAAAGGATTCTTCACTTCGTTCAGAATGACATCACCGTTCATCACTTTTTGTGCCGTGAGCGCAGGAAAAGGAATGTATGTTAAAATGACAACTTACAATATTGAATGCATAAATCCTTATATACTAACCTGTGGCTGTGTAAGCAAGGCAAATTGCCCTCCTCCCGGCACAGACTACGGTCAGCGTTTTGTTAAATGGCATGAAATTGAGCTGATCACCTGGGGAGAAGGAGAAATAATCACCGAGGGAATAAGCATCCCGGCCCGCAAAGGCAGCATATTTTTCCGCAGCCCGGGCATGAAAGTCAGAGGCATTTCACCATATCACTGCTATATTATAATCTTCGATATGACATATGACCCGTTGAAGAAAAATAAATATACCGATACCGACCACTATAAGAATAATGACGATAGATTAAACAGTATTTTTCAAAGGCATGGTAATTTTTGCGGCTTGAATTTTCCCGATGTGTTCAAAACCTTAAGATTCGACCAGTACCTTGAGCTTTTTGAAAAAATATATAACGAATGGGTATATCAAAAAAAAGATTCAGCGTTGTATACCAAATCCTTGCTGATGCAGATCCTTGTCAGTGCATATGAAGAGTATACATCCGGAGCCTCCCTCGCAAATGCCCGACGTTCAATACAACTGAACCGTCCCAGGGTCGCTGCTGCGAAAGACTACATTGATAGTAATCCCCGGAAACGGTTTACGCTTGCAGAGCTTGCAAGCTACTCCGGCTTAAGCAGGAATTTCTTTTGCAGGATATTCAGGGATATAATTGGAGTGACGCCGGTCGCATATATAAACAAGCAAAAAATAAACGCCGCAAAAAAGCTTCTTATAGAAACCAATTGCAGCATTAAAACCATAGCATTTGAACTGGGTTTTGAAAATGATACTTATTTTTACATTATGTTCAAAAATAAAACCGGACTGACGCCAATGGAGTATAGGCAAAAGCAGGGATCGGCATATCAGACGGTTTGGTAGCAATATATGTCAGCTATTCCGGGGTTCATGAATTGTCCCCGCCCGTATCAACAACATCAGCGTCCTGCTTGCTGCCGCATTTGTAGCAAAAGACCATATCCATCTCAAGCTCGTGTCCGCATTCTGCGCAAGCCTTGACATTCCGCAGCTCAAGAATTTTTGTCTTCATTTCCTCAATTGTTCCGTAAATCACATCAATTTTTTCGCAAAACGGTAAAATATCCTCGTTTATTTGCTCACCATCCTGATAAACATCATAAAGCAGCTTGCCCATTTCAGAATGCAGCTTTTTTATTTTCTCCTCTTCTGCTCCGATATTCATATTCAGTCTGGTCAGTTCAACCACATTGCCCGATTTTTTGGCTGCTGCCTTTGCGGTATCAGAAACTTTCCTTGTAAAATTATCCAGTACCGACATTCCAATCACTCCTCTTTATATTAATTACATTATATGTATTTTATTACATATTTTAATATTTATCAATTAGAATATTAATCTCAAGTATAGCTTCTGCAACATTCAATATAAAATACTTATAAATATATTTACTATTTTCATAAATAATAATAAAATATTGTTTAATACTACAGCGTCAATTTACCAATTTATCCTTTCAGAATTATAGCGTTGAAGCATTCGCACTAATTCTGAAAGGTGCATGAATGCCGATATTATAATGAAATTGACGCTGTAGTACAAATAAATAATACCGGACCAAATAAAAATAAGCCGAGGTTATTATGATAGAAGCGTTTTTGCTTGCATTATTGGTTGCTAAAATAAGAAAGTACAGGCTGGCTCCCCTGTTCAGGGAATGGCCGGTATACCTTGTGATAATCTTGGCTCTGATTCACCTGTATATGAATTTCTCGATATTTCAAGGGAATATGGATATTATAAAATATTCCTCGGTAATAAGGATTGCTTTTGCTTTAATATTCGGGATATTGATTTTTAAGTACAATCTGTACAAGGCGGGGTTTTTGGGTGTGGCGTTCATTGCTCTGGGCGGAATATTGAACAATATCGTCATGAAGGCGAACGGCGGCAGAATGCCTGTATTTCCTTCCATATCTTATATAACCGGATATATTAATCCTGAAACCTTTAAAAATATGGAAAAATATGATGACATCCATATACAGGGAAGCTCCTCCACCAAACTGGCCATCCTGGCGGACAAAATAGACCTGGGCTACACAATGCTGTCTATCGGCGACGTCTTTATAGTTTCTATTGTGTTTTTGACAATCTACAG
>VEPD01000524.1 GCA_012027035.1 Ruminiclostridium sp.
GGCTTGAGCAATTCATTAATGATATCTCTGAGCGTGGGTATCCCTACTCCCGCACTGGCAGCGACTTCTGCCATGCCTTTAGCTTCTACCTGCTTCATCAGATTTGCAAGTTTCTTGTTCTTTACATCCTCAAGCGAATATCCAAGGAGCTTAAGCAGCTTCTCAGCCGCATCATAGGATTCGGGATGCACTGAAGTATTATCCAATATATTTTTGCCATCCGGTATCCGAAGAAATCCGGCACATTGTTCAAACGCCTTGTCTCCAAGCTTTTTAACCTTTTTAAGCTCGCTCCTGTTCTTAAAACGTCCGTTTGCTTCCCTGTATTCAACGATATTTTTGGCAACGCTTGCATTAATGCCCGAAATATATGAGAGCAATGATGACGACGCTGTATTTATGTCGACGCCGACATTGTTGACACAATCCTCCACTACCCCGCCCAAAGTTTCATCAAGCCTTTTCTGGTTCATATCATGCTGGTATTGCCCTACGCCGATTGCTTTAGGATCTATTTTTACCAGCTCGGCAAGGGGGTCCTGCAGTCTTCTTGCGATGGAAACCGCACTCCGAAGCGAAACATCAAATTCCGGAAATTCCTGGGCTCCCAGCTTTGAAGCCGAATATACCGACGCTCCGGCCTCGCTCACCATCATATAGTATACTTCCCTGCTTATTTTTTTCAGAAGGCCGGCAACAAATATCTCGGATTCTTTTGATGCCGTACCATTCCCAATGGATATTATATCCACCTTGAATTTATCTATAAGCTGCTTTAGCACTCTTTCAGCCTCATCTACCTTGTTCTGGGGAGGAGTAGGGTAGATCACCGTCGTTATCAAAACCCTGCCGGTATCATCCACAACCGCTATTTTACATCCCGTCCTGTAAGCCGGGTCCAGACCCAGCACCACTCTGCCTTTGACAGGAGGCTGAAGCAGAAGGTTTCTCAAATTCTCTGCAAACACCTTCATTGCCTGTTCTCCGGATAGCTCTGTAAGCTCATTCCTGACCTCGTTCTCAAGAGACGGGCGCATCAGCCGGTTAAAGGAATCCTCAGCTGCTTTTTCCACAAGACCTGAAGTAATCGAGGGAGGCCGTTTCACATTACGGGCAATAAGGTAACTTATCATCAGTTCATCGGGAACCTCCAGAGCGACATGTAAAATTTCTTCCTTTTCTCCCCGGTTTATGGCAAGAATCCTGTGCCTGGCAATCCTTGAAAGAGGTTCTCTGAAATCATAGTACATCCGGTATACCGAATCATCCTCCTTCAGAGCCTTTGAAACCAGAGTCCCGTGCTTGAAAAACATATCCCTGAGGTTTTTTCTGAATTCGGCATTGTCTGAAATTTCTTCTGCAATGATATCCATTGCACCATTTAAAGCATCATCAACACTATTAACGGATTTTTCACCGTTGATATATGGCCCGGTCAGATCCTCCAGCCTGCCTTTCATTATTTCCTGGGCAAAAACGATACGAGCCAGCGGTTCCAGCCCTTTTTCCCTTGCAATTGTGGCACGCGTCCTGCGTTTCGGCCTGAATGGCCTGTATATATCGTCAATTTCCTGAATCGTAACCGCTTTATCTAAAGCTGCCGATATCTCACCGGTCATTTTCCCCTGCTCTTCGATGAGTCTTCTTACGTCGTCCCGCTTTTCTTCCAGATTTCTGAGATAAACAAGCCTGTCGTTCAATTCTCTTAAGACCTGGTCATTCAATTCACCAGTCATTTCTTTTCTGTAACGCGCAATAAAGGGAACCGTACATCCTTCATCAATCAGCTTTACAGTATTCTGTACCTGGGAAGGCTTCAGTTTGAATTCATGTGTCAATTGTGCAATCAAGTCTGCCATATGTCCTCCTGTGTTTATATTGTCTAATATTACAGCGAAGCATTACCCGGCGCTCCATTGTTTACCCTTATGGCAATATCAGTATACAACCTGACGCCGATAAAAACAATATCCTCATTTCTCATACGTGTTATTATTCCAATCATATCTATAAAGCTGGTTGACAACTTGCCGGTATAATAATATTCTGGTTATGATATTAAGCGTTTTTTATAGGAGGAACTAGATTTGGATACAGTAGATAATAAATATTATGCATATGTTGGAACATATACCGGTGGAGAAAGCAAAGGTATATATATATTTCGCTTTAATACTTTAACCGGTAAGCTGGAGTTTATAGACACCTCATCAGAGCTGGAAAACCCATCCTATCTTTGTATAAGCAAAGACAGCAGTTTCCTCTATGCAGTTATGGAAACTCAGGTATACAACGGCGAATCCGGCGGGGCTGCAGCGGCATACTGTATCGATAAGGAGACGGGAAAGCTCAGGCTTTTAAATATCCGCCCAACAAAAGGAAAGGATCCATGCCACCTAACCACTGATAGTCATAACAGGTTTTTATTCGTTTCAAATTACTCTGAAGGTACATTGACAGTGTTCCCTCTCGAAAAGGACGGCCATATTGGCAGCATTTCATCAATTATCAGTCATAAGGGATCAGGACAGGATAAGGTAAGGCGGGAAGAGTCCCACATGCACTATGCCGCCCTCACCCCGGATGAAAGGTATTTATGTGCGGTAGATTTGGGATTGGACAAAGTAAGTGTATACGATTTTTCTACACAAAATGGATGCTCTGCAGCTTCTGAAAAATTGTCAATAAATATAAAACCGGGATCGGGTCCAAGACATATGGAGTTCAGCCCAAACGGCAATTTCGCATATCTGCTGACAGAGTTGAGTTCGGAGGTCGTTGTCCTTAAATATTCAAAAGACGGCAGGTTTGACCAAATCCAAACCGTTTCTACCCTCCCTTCGAATTATAAGGGAACCAACGATTGCGCCGCAATACATATCTCTCCGGGAGGAGAATTCCTCTATGCATCCAACCGCGGCCATGATAGTCTGACTCTTTTTAAAACCGACCAAAACACCGGTATGCTGAAAATGCTTTCTCATATATCAACACAGGGGAAAACCCCAAGGGATTTTATAATTGATCCTTCGGGGAAGTTTCTGCTTGCAGCAAATCAGCATTCCCATACGCTTGTGACTTATGAAATAAGTCCGGAATCAGGTCAACCGGAACTATCCTGCAATACAATAGGGATACCGAATCCGGTGTGCATCAAATTCGCGTGTTTATAGGATTAGAAAATAAAAAGGACATCTGCTTATATTTTCAGCTTGATATCCTTTTTTATTTTGTGGTATTAGTACAACAGCGGCAATTTCATTATTATATCGGCATATATGCGCCTTGCAGGATTAGTGCGAACACTTCAACGCACTAATCCTGCAAGTATAAATTGGTAATTGCCGCTGTAGTATTAGTCACAGCAGAATTATTTTTGCCGGATTATTTGCCCATCATGCTTTCAGAGCCAGTGAATTTTTTAAGTTTACACGGATCCTGATCTGCTGTGAACTGCCTCTCTTTATGCATTACCTGCATTTACCACCCTTGTCTTCCTTAATGATACGGCCTTCACCGGAATTTTCACCAAGCTGGTCATTCGTTGCCGCCGGCTTGATCTTTTTATCATCCTTTTTGAATGGCTTGCCCTTCTTATCACCCATCTATGCTCCCTCCCTTCTTTATCAACATCTGGAGGTATTATTTGCAGAATCTGGATAAATTATTAATCATATTTCAAATTCACTCAAACTTATTTGCTTGATCCGGTTTAGGCCGGAAAGCTGTGAAGAAAGCAGAAGAAGCGCCCTGTCCTTGTTTTTTGCCTCCAGCATGATATCAAAATCCCTTCCGATGGAAGCAGCGGTTCCAAGAAATGCCTGAAATTCTATAAAATCTATGTTGTCGGCATGGCTCCTGAATTCCTTGCTGCTTTTGGGACTGGAAAAATGCACCTTGGGCAGAAAAGTTTCATCTTTCCATGTATTGAAAACAAGGGGTAAAAGCTTCTCAAGCCCTATATGATCGCTAACACAGTTATAGTGGTGTACATCCAGAACCATGGGTATTTCAAGCTCATTGCACAATTCCAGCACATCGGAGGCGGAATATGATTTATCATCATTTTCAAGAATAATCCTTTTTCGTATTCTGTCGGGCAGCTGTATAAAATTCTCTTTGAACCTTGATATTGACGCCGGCTTGTCCTTATAGAGTCCGCCTACATGCATCACCAGTTTATAGCGGTAATCCTCAAGCCCCATAGCCTCAAGCAATCTCACATGATAATCCAGGTCAATCAGCGATGCTCCCAGAACTGCCCCGGATGAAGAATTGATAAGCGTATAGTGGTCGGGATGGGCACTCACTCTAAAATTGTTTTCTTTTACAAAATCGCCTATCTCAGCAAATTCCCGACGGAAATCACCCGTATAATCCCACCCTGAAGTTATAGGATGAGTAGACAGCGGCACAAGCTTGGACGTCAGCCTGTATACCATTATGTTCATCGCCTTGTTGTAGCGGAGAATCCGCAGAGTATTTTCAAGATTTTTCGCGGTAATTTTTCTAAGCCTGTAAAGTCTGGCCTCATCATCAGGCAGCTTATTGCAGCCTGTCAGAGTGACAGTCCCCGAAGGTGAGCAATCCGCCAGTTCCAATGTCATAGACACATATCCCAATCGAATAATCATAAAGTATAATATTGCCTCAAAACAGTAACCTGATTCCGCGATTATATTATGCGGTACATTTTACCACAAGCATAAATGAGTCCTCGCCATATTTTGAATACTCAAAATCCCCAAAAAACAAGACATCCTTGAAGCCTGCTTTTTTCATAAGCTCCATCATATCGGCAGAAAGGAGCGGGAGCAATTCAATAGTGTTCTCATATTCCTCCCTGCCGCCGGGCCTGTCAACCGTCAACAGGGTATTGAACTTTATAAGCCCCTTCTTTTCATCGTAGCTATACTTCCTGATAAAATTTAATCCGGCTTCTTCATTCACTATTGTCGGCAGACTGCTGATATTGTGCCTGAACACTCTGTCAAAATTAATGATCTGGGTAATCAGAATCCCACCCGGCTGCAGGCAGGAGTGCATTTGCCCTAATGCATCCGATATGTCCTCCTTGCTTCCCAGATGCGCTATGGAGTTGCCTATACAGAAAGCCAGATCAAATGCGCTGCTGCCAACCCTCCTGGAAATATCCAGCAAATTGCAGACCATTGCTACAATATCGACACTATCTTTGTGTTTCTTTACAAAGGTCATCTCAACCATTTTTTCATCAAGATCGATTGCCGTAACTGAATATCCCGCTTTGGCAAGGGCGGCTGAATACCCGCCGGATCCGCAGGCAATATCCAGAATTTTTTTAGGAGGAATTCCGGCAGCGGTCTCAATAAAATCGATCTGATGCTTGCCTGTTGGAAATATATGATCATAGTATTTGCTTATCTGCTCATAAAACCCCATATGCGCCCTCCTTTTATTCAACTCTTCAGTATTTCATAGCTGGCTTTAATTCCGTCAAAAATGCAAATTTTATTTTTCCCGGACTGCTTTGCTTCATACATAGCAAAGTCAGGCTGTTTGATAACATCAGAAAATACTTTGTTCCAATAATGTGAGGAACTTATGCCGATACTCAATCCCGTACTTAAATCCGGACAGTCTTTCAAAACTGAAGAGGATTCTTCGGCATACTGTTCCTGAATCCTTCTGGAAATCTGTATAGCCTGTTCCTCAGTGCAATCATTCAAGTAAACCAGAAATTCATCACCGCCATAACGCGAAGGAATATCAGATTTGCGGCAGGTATTGGTTAGAATTTTTCCTACTACCTGAAGCAAAATGTCGCCTTCATTGTGTCCAAGACGGTCGTTTATCGCTTTGAAATTGTCCAGATCAATAAAAAGCAGGTAATGCTCCGGTGAAGATGGAGATAACTCATCAATCTCTTGTTTCAGTGCATGAACAATAAAGTTGCGGCTTAAAATACCTGTTAAGTCGTCGCGTATCATTTGCTGATACAGAGCATCCTTTTCTTTAACCGCCTTTTCAAGCTCCTCACCACGGTTGTAAAGCAGTTTGCCCTGAAAGATGCTGAACATCAACATCATGAAGACCGGCCCGAGCCATGGGACATCTGTTGCCTTTATTATATTTGCTGCATTCAACCCGCCGTACAAGCCGGTTACCGACCAGACTGTAAAGCCTGCCGCAAGAGGCCAGTAAAGCGGGCGGCAAGCGGAATTCCTTATATAATATCTTATAAATAAGAAATAACAGGTTAAAAGTACAGCAAATATAAAAATCAAATAAATGCCAAATGCCGGGCCTTTTACCATGGTCAGATGGCTCCTCCCCTGGTATTGCACAAGAGTGCGCGTTATAATCCATTTACTGTCGAGCCAGATTAATAGCACACAGCTCAAGCTGAGGAAAATAACCAGAATTTTAACCTTGGTGATAGTGCGCTTTATAACGGCTTCGAGGAATATAACACCAAAAATCGGTGAAATGGATACCCCCGTATAACAAACTCTTGACCAGAAATCTACTTTGTCAATTGTGCCGGCAGATGTATACAGTGTGTACCCAAGGAGGAAAAGAAAGAATGATGACTGCAGGAATAAAATACTGAGTGTAACCTCGTCTTTACGTGCAAAAATATAATAGACAAAGGAATAAACAAGAAAAACTCCGATAATGACAGCGCCAATCGCAGCTCCGATAGAATCAATATTTATTTGTATAAAAAATCCTTGCGGCAAATACATGCTGCTATTTGGGAGAGAATACATATTCAGTCATTTTCCTCTCAGTCATACATTTTCATATAGTCGTATTCGATCAATAATCATATTTTACCATAAATTTCTTATAAAAAACAATTGTATCAAACCTCTTTTACCGGGTGCTATCATGTCTCCTTTTATGGATCCCTAGGCTCAGCCCTTCGGTTACCTACGGTTACTCAGGAATCTTGTTATAAACGTTCAATAAAACGAAGCCGGATTTATCATCCAGTATTCTTATAGCGTCTGCACCAATAATTTCATAGATTATTGCTTCACCCACCAGCCATGTTTCAACACCTTCACGCAAACATCCGCATATTGATTTTTCAGACCTCCCCAATGCACCATGAATATGTAAAACCGGCTTCATTTTTTCATCAGGAGCTATAAGTCCGGATGCAACAATTTCATAAGCGTCATCGATTGGGTATGTCATTTTGACAGGAGGGAGCTCCGCCATATTTCGAGGACCTACAACAATATTGCCTTTTTTAATGCCGCCCAGCAAAGTAGCATGTCCTACTTCAATTCCGTTATCCAGCGCAAACTTTTCAATGCTTTCAGGTACCATATCGCCATCTTCCAGTCTAAGAACAAATACCCTTCCAATTCTTCCTTCAGTTGCTTTCATCTTGTATCTCTTCCCTTCATCATTAATAAAACGCTATACCATGGGTTTGAACCCCTTACCGACGTTACCTTCGCTAATATAAATTATCAGTATTTCGTCATATAATACTATTGCTCATTAGTAGTTTAATCCATATGTCTTAAAAAGTATTATAATATTATTGTTAGTGATTTTATTAGCCAGTAGCTGTTTAAATTTAACTGAATGCGTTTTATCTTCCAATCGAAGTTTTTCTAATTCTTTAGATATTTCACTTTGCTTTGATATCAAATCATCATAGATATTCTCAAACTTTGCCAGTTTGTTTATGGCATCCCCAGAATATCCGTTTGCTTCATGCTGTACTTTAGTATCATCTACAACATACAAATTGTTGCTGTCCAATACTCTTGTTAATCTGCTCAAATAATTCACCCCTGTCTACAGCACTTCCAATTAGCCCGGGCAGTTCAACTTTTTAATATTTTAATATATTTCTGCTTATCAAAAATTCTATGAGTTATGAATATCGCAGCTGCTCTGTACAGTTGCGGTCAATGCCCGTTTATATATCGCAATTTATAAACATTACGATTTAATCGGCATCCGGAAAACCCAATATATTACCAAAAATAAATACTAAAACAACCAAGCCTAAAAGGATACCCAGAAAAACCAGAATAGACCGTTCTTTGTTTTTTATAACAGCTATAATGCCTGTAATAAAAGATACAATTGATGCAATGACGGAACTAGCTCCAGCTATTGTTATCAGTATGTCAGAAGTAATAATCTTTGATAGCTCGGCAAAAATATAGCCAAAGATAAATAAAAATAAGGAATAGATACTTAATCCTGCCGTCCATCTACCCAAACGAGATTTTGGTAAAAAGTAAATTTTCATATTTTTCATCCCCTTTCTAATTTAGTTATGTAGTTGCTGCATCATATTAAACAAATTGTTCATTATAGGTAATATCTCGGGTATCAGGCACCGCCTCTTTTCAATACCGACTGCAGTTTTTCCGCAAGCTTCCCGATTATTCCCATTATACAACACTTTTTATTAAGAATGCATAATTTTAGGTATCGGTGATTCCCCCTTTTGTATCATAATCATAAACCCGTCTGTCATCTCAATTATTCTCTAAATATTTCCAAATGTCTTTGATACCTTTTAGGAATGCTTATATCAGGATTAAACTGTAGTTCGGTTAATACTTTAGTTATTACATTTATTCCGTCATTATAGAAAGTTTCAATACGTTTTTCCCTATTTTGAATATTCCTATAGCCTTGCGGAGCAACAAAAGTCCAGTCTGCACCAGAGTTTGCAGCAATTATTCTAAAAAATACGTCAAGACTTCTTTCATCCCAACCTGCACTTTTTAGTAATATAAGGTGTTCCCCGTAAAAATCAATATTTCCGATAATGACAGTATTGGCATCATGAGATATGAGAACTAATAAAGGGTCATCAAGCATTCGTGCTTCAGTTACCGTTTTTTCATCAGGCATATATTTAATATCCATTATTTTGCTCCTCCGTTCTTATATCATAATTATTTAAAGCGTGCAATTATATTACTTGCCATTCTTTTCAGTTAGTCTATTTTATATACACCCTGATATTCAGATTTCAGCATTTGCGCAATTTTCCTCATTGCGGTATATACACATTCTTCATCCCAATTATCACAATTATGATTTTTCCCCTCCAAATGAAAAGGCTGTCCTATATATACTCTCACTGTTGCATGCTGTGGAGTTTCCATACCCATGTCATTCTGGTTAACCAGCAGCAAGAGCTCTGTTCCCTCAAGTGCTATTGGAACAATATCAGCCTTAGAGAGTTTTGCAAATAGTAGAAGCCCCTTTTTTCCCTTTATCATGGAACCAGTTCTGCTTCTGGTCCCCTCAGGGAATATCAAAATTGACTCCCCCATACTCAATACAGTTAGAGCTTTTTTGATTGCCTTTCTATCAGCTGAATTTGGGCTTATGGGAATGTGCTTAACTATTTTCAGGAATATTGATGTAAAGAGATTTGCGTTCAGCTTTTTGCCTGCTATGAAGGTGACATTATTTTTCTTAAGTACCTTATTGAGAACAATGCCATCCACATTACTTAAATGATTTGCAA